>NZ_QKNZ01000011.1:0-93970 GCF_014156605.1 Flavobacterium sp. SOK18b | reverse complement strand
CTTTAAAATAAACTTATACTCGTGTGATAGCATAGGTATGCCAAATGTTAAAATTATTAAGAATGATATTTTTGCAAAAAAAGATAATAATAAAATATGGTCTGATGTGGATATTTCAAAATACAACATTAAGATACCTAAAAATGGCATTTATGTAGCATTCATTGTACTTGATAAAAAAGAATATAATACAGAATTTGTTGAATCAGATTTTGGTACAATTCAGGCAGTGCCATCTTTAAAACTAAAAAGAACAAGAGATATTAAAAAAAAATCATATGTAGGAACAGTAGTTTACAATGGCGATGAAATGGAAAGAAAATTTAACTGGAAAAAAATGATTGCTCGTTTTGAAATTGAAATAGAATTTGAAAAATAGAATTTTTGTTGGTGTAATAATACTTTTATTTTCGATGAATTTGTATTTCCCAGCTGTTAGAAGTGTTCTTTAAAAAACGTTCTTAAAAACTCGAGTCTGCTTTGCGAATGTCGCTGAATTAGCGCCCTAGCTAGATTCGATGGTGTTGGAAAAATGTGTTGTACCAATTTATAAGTTAGCGCTCATTGTAAAAAAACCGAAATAAATGATAGTATCAATAACTAAAATAGAGCTAAATTCTTATTCAAAACTTATTGATTTTTTTAAGTTTAATAGACAAATTATAAATCAGTTAAAAGAATCAAACTGCAAAAAATATAAAGCAACAGGAAGTTGGAATTTAAAAGTTTGGTATACAATGACTTTATGGGAAAATGAAAATCAAATTAATGACTTTTATCGTAATGGAAATCATTTAGAAGCAATGAAGCAATCAAAAAAATTTTCATCTAAAATTCAATCACATAGAATAGAAAATGACGATTTGATAAATTGGAAAGAATCAAAAAAATTATTTATTAAAAACTAATTAAATAGAAATATCGAACCGCTAACAGGCGTCACACACAAGCCAACTGTTCGATCTATTCTGTAAAAATAAGTTTTAAAAACTTTTACAATTTAAAAACTAGCCAACTCCTTGATAATAAATGCATTATTTAAAAAACGTTTTTAATACTTTGAATCAAAAATCTTTATAAATAGCAACAAGCAAAAAATTAACTTAATTTATTTATTAATCCAGCAGTTAATTTAATTTCAAAAAAATGAAAAGACGTAACACCATAATATTTACACTGTTTTTTAATTCGATAGCATTCGGTCAAGTTTCAAATGAAACACACAAAAAACAGATTGAAAAACTAGTACTCGAATCGTTTGATGAAATCTGGTCCAAATTAGAACCTAAAAACATTGAGAAATATTACACCAAAGATTTCCTGCTGTTAGAACACGGCGAAGTTTGGAATAACGATACCATTGCAACACATTTGAATAAAGCCAAACTCAATTTACCCATCCCAAAACGAGTAAACACAATTGAAATTATTGATATCAAAGTTACCAACAAAACGGCTTGGGTGGCCTACCACAACTATGCAACCATTTCTGTTGATGATAAAATTATTAGAAAAGCCCACTGGCTAGAAAGCGCTACGGCAATTTTGACTGATAAAGGCTGGAAGTTTGATATGCTGCATTCTACTAGAGTAAAAAGTGAATAAAAAAAATAATTATATACCATAGCTGTTATTAAACCAAAAATTTTGATTGGTATTTAGCTAGATACTAGACTTATAAGGCTGAAAATATAATTCTAGATATAGGAGATCAAACAATTTTAGAAATAGATTTGAATTGAGAAAGATTGCGGACACGAGCGAGTCGCATCGCGCTATCTAAACACTCAAGCTGGCGGGGGCTATTTGCAGCGTTTAATTTGTCTAGATGTTGTTAAAAGGCAATATATTTTTGTAAGAATGTTTTAATATATTTGAGCAATAAAATCAAACCTATATTAACAGCATAGATTGGGTTATTGGAATTTCGTAAACCAAGACTTAAATTATTAAAACATAACTAAAAAAATGAACTCCAATTTTTATAAGATAGTTGTAATTTTCACAATATTTTTTTCCAGCGCAATAAATGCACAACAAAAAACTGGAAAATACATAAAAGCATCAATAGGATACGGAATAAGCGTACCGTATGATGAGGTAGATATAAGTGGTTCTGGTTTTTATGTCCAAGGAGAATATGTAATTACAATGTCTAAATGGTTTAGTGCAAGACCTTATGCAGGAATTATTATAACCTCGGAAGACAAAAATGAAAACCAACAAAACTTACTTAATTATAAAGTTACTTCAAAAGCATTATTACTTGGTGGAAAAGCTCGTATCTGTGCTCCCATCCCCTATTTTGCACCTTATCTAGAGACTGGATTAGGTATCTCTGCTGGAGCATTTGAAACTATTACTCCTTCAACAAACAGCAACAAAAATGGAATAATCATGCATATTCCACTATCTATAGGACTGGCACTAGGGAAAAAACACAAAATAGATTTTGGTTTTACTTATTATTATCATCCAAGTGTAAAACAATTTTCTGGAGCAACTGCTTTAGGGATATCGTTTCCATTAAATGACTAAAAATAAACTAGCGACTCGTAAAAATATACTTAAGTCTATAATTTGAACAGGCTCGGAATGAAAAACTAGTTTATGGGTTCTAGTGTTGCAGTAAAAATCTAAAAGATCAACTAGATGATATCAAAAATAGAAATAGAAGAATTTAGGAATCGATTAAAAGAGAACACAAAAATTGGCTCCCCTAAAATCAAGATTCCAATAGGATTTTTAGGAATTTTTAGGAATAATAAGAAATGCTTTTACGGCAATTTTAATAATTCTAATTTTGTACTTACATCCAATTCTAATTTCGCCCCGGTTCTATATTTTCTAAAAGGAAATTTTAAATCTGCTGAAAACAAATTGCTTGTTAATTACAGTGTAGAACCTGTTGGGAAATTACGAATTGCTTGGATAAAATATTTCCCACTATTGATGTTAATTATGTGTAATTACTTTTTTTATTATGTCGTTATTCCTCCTAAAGAAGTGCACATTGTTTTTAATATAATCACTGTTTTGATTTCATTATTTTCAACTTGGATCTTACAAATACAGAAAAAAAAATTGAGGCGAAAATTTAATAAAATATTTGAAATAATATAATGACATCACATCGCCAGGAGACTAGATTTAAAATCAATACCATTCTTCACTTTTGAGATTATTTGCCTTTACTGAGCTGGCTAAAGACCGAGACCCAAAATAAAAAAAGTCTTCCCTTTTTCTGTTTTCTAAAATCCCAAAAAAACAAAGTAAACCTGTAACAAAATCTCAAAATAAGCTACTAAATAGAGAACCAAACTCTTATTAACTATGAATTTAAAATCATCTCTATATTGTGGCTTGTTGTTAGTAGCAAGCGCAGTATCATTCGCACAAGATGCCCTCTGGTTGCGCCATCCCGCGCTTTCTCCTGATGGCAAAAACATTGCCTTTGGCTACAAAGGCGATATTTATGTAGTCAATGCCCAAGGCGGTACCGCAGTTCCAATTACCATTCACGAAGGACATGACATGATGCCTGTGTGGAGCAAAGATGGCAAGCAAATTGCTTTTGCTAGTGACCGCTACGGTAATTTTGATGTGTTTACGCTACCCGTAACTGGAGGAACGCCTACCCGACTAACCTTTAACTCAGCCGCTGATTATCCATATGATTTTTCACCTGATAGTAAAAATGTATTATTTGGTTCTAGCCGTCAAACGAGCAACAACAACATCCATTTTTATTCGCCGCGTTTGTTCCAAAACCTTTACACAGTTGCAGCAACTGGCGGAAAACCGGTTTTGGTTACTGAGGGCGGAATAGAATATGCTCGATACAACACAGCAGGAAACCAAATTGTTTTTCAAGACCGCAAAGGATATGAAGATGCTTTACGCAAACACCACACCAGCAGTGTAACGCGTGATATTTGGGTATTTGATGTCAACAAAAAAACCTACACGCAGTTAAGCACTTTTGAAGGTGAAGACCGCGAACCAGTATACAGCAACGACAATCTACATATTTTCTTTTTGAGCGAAGCTGACGGTAGCAATCAAAACATTTTCAAGCAAAACCTTAGCGCTAAGACAGCAACGGCCATAACTACTTTCAAAAACAATCCGGTAAGACATTTAAGTGTGGCAAAAGACAATACTTTGTGCTTTTCGCAAGACGGAGAAATTTATACTTTGAAAGAAGGCCAAAGTCCACAAAAAATAAAAATTACGATCCAAAATGATGGCAAAGGCAATGTAGAGAAAAACGTACCTATTGCAGGTTCTATTTCAGAGTTTGTGCCAAGCCCGAACGGAAAAGAAATTGCAATTGTTTCTAGAGGCGAAATTTTTGTGACCAATGCCGACGGTGGAAGTACCAAAAGAATTACCAACACACCAGAGCAAGAACGCCATGTGCAATGGTCACCAGACAGCAAAACTCTTATTTACGCCTCAGAGCGTGGTGATAGTTGGGATTTATTTACGGCAAAAGTAGAACGAAAAGAGGAATCTTATTTTTACGCAGCTACTTTGATCAAAGAAGAAAAGTTAATTGCGTCTGACAAAGAAGAGTTCCTGCCTAAATTTAGCCCAGACGGAAAAGAAATTGCTTTTGTTGAAGAACGCAACATTGTTCGTGTGTATAATTTGGCGAGCAAAACCTCAAGAACTATTTTACCAGAAGGTAGAAACCACAGTTATTCTGATGGCGATTTTGGTTTCAACTGGAGTGATGATAGCAAATGGCTTTTTGTAGATGATAGCATGGGTAATTTTAATGCTACGCATACTGCGATGATCAAAGCTGATGGCTCCGAAACTAAATACCCAATTATGAGTGGTTTTGGCGAAGATGCAGCCAAACAACAAATGAAAGGCAAAGCATTAGCGTGGCTGAGCAGCAAAGAAGGTCGAAAATCATTGGCCAATCAAGGCAGTAGAGAACTTGATGTGTACGCCGTATTTTTCGATAAAAAAGACTTTGAAAATTTTAAATTATCCAAAGAAGAAGCGGCACTTGCCAAAGAAATAAAAGATAAAGAAAAAGAAGCTGAAGACAAAAAAACTGCTGCTAGTACTGATAAAAACAAGAAAGAGACTCCTAAAAAAGAGGAAGTTGTAGTTTGGAATCCTGATTTGACTGATCTTGAAACCAGAAAAGTTCGTGTTACGATTAACAGCTCATCTATCGCTGATTTTGTATTTAATGATGACGGAAGTAAACTGTTCTATTTAGCGTCTTTTGAAAAAGGATTCGACCTTTGGGTAACCGATACTAAAACAAAAGAGACTAAGATTTTAGCCAAACTAGGATCATCTCCAAGTACTTTATTTTTGAGTAAGGACAACAAAACATTGTTTGTACGAAACGAAGGAGGCTTATCGAAAATTGATACGGAAGGCGGAAAAATTACTGGAATCCCTGTATCTGCAGAGATGGTTTTAAATACCGAAGCAGAACGTAACTATATTTTCAACCATATGTGGAGGCAAACCGCTAAGAAATTTTACGACCCCAAATTACATGGCGTAGATTGGAAAATGTACAAAGATACGTATGCTAAATTTTTACCACACATCAATAACAACTATGATTTCCAAGAATTATTGAGTGAAATTTTAGGAGAACTGAACGCCTCGCACACTGGTGGACGTTACAGTGCAAGTTTCCCTAATATGGATGTAACGGCTTGTTTGGGATTATTATACGATGAAAAAAACGCCGCTGACGGTTTAAAAGTAACAGAGGTTATTGTAGGCGGACCTTTTGATAAAACAGGCTCAAAGCTAAAAGCAGGTGCAACTATCAATAAAATTGACAAAGAACCAATTACTGCAGCTACAGATTGGGCTAAGTTTTTGAACAGAAGAACGGGTAAACTAATCCTAATTTCAGGTGTGGACGCGAATGGTGTAGCGTTTCAAGAAAGTGTAAAACCAATTTCATTTGGCGAAGAATCGGGCTTAATGTACAACCGTTGGATTCGTAAAATGAATCAGATTACGGAAAAATTGAGTAATGGTAAAGTAGGCTACGTGCACGTACAAGGTATGAATGACGGTAGTTTTAGAGAAGTTTTTGACCAAGTAATGGGTAAAAATTTCGAAAAAGAAGCTTTGATTGTTGACACTCGTTTTAATGGTGGTGGCTGGTTACACGACGATTTAAATACGTTATTGAGTGGCAAACGCTACCTTGAATTTGCACCACAAGGCAATCGCTTGAAAGATGCAGAACCATTAGGAAGATGGACCAAACCTAGTTGTGTATTAATGGGGGAAGGCAATTATTCAGACGCTTTCATTTTCCCATACGTGTACAAGCAAAACGGAATCGGAAAATTAATAGGAATGGGCGTTCCAGGAACAGGAACAGCTGTTTGGTGGGAAACTCAAATTGATCCTTCTTTAGTTTTCGGAATTCCAATGGTAGCTACTATCGGAAAAGAAAACAGACCTACTGAAAATTTACAGGTAAATCCAGATATTCCAGTTGCTATGAAATACGAAGATTATTTGAACGGACAAGACAAACAATTAGAAAAAGCTGTTGAAGAAATGCTTAAAACGATTAAGTAATCATTCTGTTCCTAGAAGGTAATTTCATTGAAAAAAATGAGAATATAGTAGAACCAAAAAAAAGAGGTAGCTCAAAAAGCTACCTCTTTTTTTTACTCAATAATTGGGACCGAAATTAACATTGAATAATAGCAAAATATATTGGCATCCCAAAAGTGATGTTAAAAGGGAATGTTACTGCTAAAGCCATCGGTAAAAATATTCCTGGGTTTGCTTTAGGAACAGCAATTTTCATGGCCGCTGGAACAGCAATGTACGACGCGCTTGCCGCAAGTACAGCAAAGATGAAACGGTTACCAACATCCTCTGTTACAAAGTGACTTAGATAGGCTACAACACTTCCATTGATTATTGGTATCACAACAGCAAAGGCAAAACTGAACCAGCCACTTTTAAAGAAATCCCCCAATTTACGACCACTTACAATTCCCATATCAAGCAGAAACAAAGCTAAAAATCCTTTGAAAATATCGGTGGTAAAGGGTTTAATACCTAAAGCTTGTTGCTCACTCGCCAAAAAACCAATGAACAAACTCCCTAGAATTAACAACACACTTCCGTTTGTAAAAGAATGGGTAATAATAGTTGACATTTTTGTTTTTAAAACGTTCTCGGTACTAAACAATCTAATTAAGATGACACCAACAATAATAGCCGGAGCTTCCATCAATGCCATCACAGCAACCATATGACCACTAAAGGTGTAATTTTGTAATTCTAAAAAGGAAACCGCGGTTACAAAAGTTACTGCACTTACAGATCCATAAGTAGCAGCAATGGCTCCCGCATTCTCAATGCTGTATTTTTTCTTTAAAATAAAAAAAGAATACAAGGGTATGATTAAAGCAATTGAGACCCCAAAAAATATGGACCATACAATATCAATAGTAAAATGACTGTGAGCTAGCTCTTGACCGCCTTTAAAACCAATGGCAAATAACAGGTATAAAGAAATAAACTTGGAACTTCCCTCAGGGATTTGCAAATCACTTTTGACCAATACCGCTATGATTCCAAGTACAAAAAATAATAATGCTGGATTCGTTAAATTATCAATTAATAAATTTAAATTCATTCGTTAGTTGTTTTATAATTACATGAATTATCATGCAATCGAATTGATATAATTGTTTATTAGTGTTCTAAAAATTACTTTTTGGTAGCTCGTTGTAATCTGTCATTAATGGCTTTACCGTGTCCGATATCTGGGAAACGCTCTGCTAGAATAACATCTAGATTTTTTTCATCCAATCTGTGTAATGCAGCATATAATCCTGAAGCGGCCTCTAACATTGAACCCGAAATTGACAAAACTTCTTGGGCACAAATAGATGGATTTTGAATCTCTTGCTTAAAAGTCAAGACTCCCACTCTTTGATTTGCAAATTTGGCTACATCTGCACTTATCGTATCTGTAAGGTACGTGGTAGTATTAGGTGCGTAATGACGTGACAACATTCCTGGCGCAGGTGGTGCTTTTTCGTCATGCGCTATTGTTTTAAGTGGACCAATGATGGCTTCTAAGTCCTCTATTGCTAGTGATCCCAAACGATACAGAATGGGTTCACCATCTTCAAACCCTATAATTGTAGATTCAATTCCTCTTTCACAACTACCACCGTCTAAAATCATAGGTAATTTATTTTCAAAATAATGCGCAACATGAACCGCTTGAGTAGGACTTATAGATCCAAAAGGATTCGCGCTGGGTGCAGCCAATGGAAAATCCAGTTGCTCTAAAAGTGATAAAGTAATCTTATGATTAGGAACCCTTACCGCTACTGTATCTTTACCGGCAGTAACCAAATCTGGAACATGAGGTTGCTTTTTTAACACCATAGTTAGTGGTCCAGGCCAAAAAGCATTTGCAAGTAGCATTGCTTTTTCGGGAATTTCTCTAGCTATAGATGGTAAACTTTCAATAGATTTTATATGAACAATAAGCGGGTTAAAAGAAGGTCTTTCTTTTATACTGAAAATAGATGCTATTGCTTTTGGACTAAAAATATTTCCTGCTAATCCGTATACCGTTTCAGTAGGAATAGCTATCACTTCATCTTGATTTAATAAAGCAACAGCTCTTTGAATGGAATTGTTTATTATACTCATTATTTAGGGGTTACAGTAATCACAAAAAGTAGGTTCTTCGGTCATTTTTTGATACGGAAAATTGATTTCGTGCGTATATTGGCATTTTTTGCAACAATATATATGGCTCAAAGTAGACTGAGTAGGATTTGCACACCAAGAACATGGCAAACCGGGATTAGCGCTGGTCACTACAAAACCTGGAGTCATGCACTCAGGACATATAGATTGTATGGATTGCAACAATTTTTGTGTAGCGACCTCAATAACTTTCATCCGTGTGGGATTGTAATGGGCACGCATATCTGTTTCGGCGTACACCGTACCAAACACTTCCATGATATAGTTGTAATATTTTTTTAAATCCTCTTCAGTTGTTATACCTTTAATTACTGCTTTATCATTAGAGGCACTACTTCGCAAAATAATTGCATGTGACGGGAAATGAACTTTATGGGCAAATGCAGTCAGTGCCTCATAACTTGCAACAGCCTCACCGTAAAAATTAGTATCTAAACTGAGTTCTCTAACGATTATTTCAAGATCATTTTTTTTATCTATGAAAATCAGAAATTCTTCATCCGCTTGTGCAAAAAATAAAGAAGGATGAGCACCAAAAGAGCCTTCGCTAGCAAGACCTAAATCACAATCAAAAGCTTCCATCGCGGCTAGACATTTTTCCCGAACAGTTGCCACAGCCGATTCCTTTCGCTTAATTTCTCCTGAAAAAGTACCAAAAACATCCGTATCAAAATTAGAAGGCACAAAACAAGAAACGCCTAATCCATTTTCAAGAATGGGTGCAATAACCCTTTCCTTGTGGTGCTTTGTGGCAATTAGTAACGTTCTGCCATTAAACATCCGCCTCTTGTTTGAGTCTAGGTTGCATTTCAATTTGAATTACACCGTTTACACATAATTCCATATTTTTTGCATCGGCTTCTTTAATCAGTTCTTTGATATAATCAGACGCTTCTTGTAATGTTTCTTTCCTTCTCTTAGAATGCAAATGGTCTTGGTCAAACCTAATTTCATTGCTAAATTGCTCTAAGTTGTGGTAATTGATTTTACTATTAATCAACGAGAACAATACTTTTCCGGCTTCCGTTGGCTCAAATTGACCTTCGACTAATTTAAATTGGTACTCTTTTTTCATGATTATTCTAAATTATTTTGTTTTGATAAAATGTACACGCTGTACACTATTCCTAAACCTAAAATCAAAATAAAAAATACATTTTGAGGCGCTAGGAGGTTCAGCAAAAAACTTGTCAACAACCAGAGCGCAGCAACAAGTAAACTTCCGTTAATTTTAAATTTAGTTCTCATACAGACACATTTGTTTAGTGCTGCAAATGTATCATGGATATATTATAAATTTTTATTTATATTTATAATGACATCCATAAAATAAATTAATGAGTACAAACATGAATGGTGGTGAAAATCATATAGAATTGATTTTCGAATGAAAATTTTACAAATTAGCAGGTGATAATTGGATAGAAATTAAATATAGAAGTTTTAAAAACAATAAATTTCACAAAAAAAGTAAAAAATTTGGGTAAACGGTACCAGGAAGCAGCATAAATTGAGAACCAATTGCGCCAATCTATTTTGGTGTTATATTTATATAGAAAAATATGAAGACAATTTAATACTAGATTTAAAACCTTAGTAATCATAGGCGTTTAAATAGGCAATAGCATCTGATTGAACCGAAGCAATTGCATCATTATCACTAACGCGATTCGTCTCATAAAAAGGCAAAATTTCTTTTTGCTGTAATCTCAAAATTTGCTGTTTTGCTTTTTTTCTAAATTGGGATAACTCATTCTCAATTGTGAATAGCTTTTCCTTTGATATTTTCAGCGTACCGTTAGCATGATTGGTTAGGTTATAAATATCTGACAGTTCCATTTCCTCCACTTGTTGAATTAAAATTTTCAAATGGAATGGATTTTCAACTAATGGGAGTATGATTCTAATAGATCGGATGATTCGTTTGATTACAGTGGGATCTTCCTTGCCCCATTGAAAAATTTGATCGTAACAAAAATCGATAAACTCCTCAAAGTTGAATTCATTTACTTGTATATGCTCCGATTTAAGTGACTTAGCATCAGTTGATGGAAACTCTTTCATTGCTAACTCCTTTGCAATTTCCCCAATTTGGTCTATACAATTCAGGCAGGTTGTGGGATCATTTACCGCTGGTGAAATGGCTTTTATGGCTATATCAACTAGTTTTCGAACACCAAAATTGATGTCTTGAGTGTGGCTTCTAAATTGTTCTACCTTAAATGCGTTTTTCACAATGGCGCCTACTTCTTTTTGCAACTCTTGAACTTGAGCTGGAGTAAGATTTTGGTCAAAAACTAATGTTAACAAGGTAGTTGTCCCTTTCATAATAAACTCCCCAACGATAGGTTTTTGGTATGCATTTTCAAAACAAAATCCTACTTCAGATTGCAATACATACTCCGTAACCTTTTTGAGTTTATCATAATTAACGCTATCTAAATACCCAGAATCAAAAGGACTCACAACAGATACCTTGAATTTGTCTGGATAAATTATGGCCCGTTTATACAACAGATTTTTTCCTAAACACCAGTTCTCTTGGTATAGACTATTAATTTCCTCAATCATATCCACTTTGATCCTATTGGTAATACTGGATACATTCATATTGATACTCAAATAGGTAATCATGTTAGGGTAAGACCAAGACAAACCGTAAAAAGCCAATAAAGTCCCCACAGAAAGTGTTACCAAAAATGGAGTATTCGGGCAAAAAACAGAAGCAAATTGCGGCAAAATACACAGTGAAATGGTTCCCACAAAAAGACCTATAAATTTTTGCATTTTAAAATCATTAATCAAAAAATGTCTTAAAATGCGTGGCGAAAATTGTGATGAAGCCAGTTGCATGACTACAAAAATGACCGAAAATGTAGTGAGCGATATACCTATTAGAATCGAAATCAACACATTCGTCACAGAGATGAGCCTAGTGTAAGTATCTAAAATATCAATATTAAAAATAGTCCCAAAATCTACTGAATATTCTAAAATCATTACAGCCGAACCTATAACTACTGCATATAAAACTCCTAGAAAAGTACCTAAATCTTTTAGTTGGTGAATCAATATGTTTTTTAACTTGTATTTTAATGTTTGCGGCATACCTTATTATTAAGAAAGTAAAATTAATATAAATGATGATATAAATCCTGATGGCTGGTAATTTTAGTAATTTTGTAAAAAGAATTAATGCTAAAATAAAAGCATGAGTTTTTTTAAGAATCCATATTTGCATTTTTAAACCTTTTTCAAACAGTAAGCTCAAATGATTTTACAAATAGAAACTCCTGCACTCCTTTTTGGCGCAACATCATTAATATTATTAGCCTACACAAATCGGTTCTTGACCATTGCAACTATTGTTCGCGGACTAAAGAAAACTTATAAAGAAAAAGAAAACAACTTGATTTTACTGGAAATAAAAAACCTCAACTTGCGCCTTACCTTAATTAGAAACATGCAAATGGCTGGTGTTTTAAGTCTTTTTTTGAGCGTATTTGCAATGTTGCTGTTGTTTTTACAACAACAAACAGCAGGTATATACCTATTTGGCCTTAGCTTGCTAGGTTTACTGGTATCCTTGGCTTTATCATTTTGGGAAATCAGTATTTCTGTGAATGCTTTGCGCTTGCATTTAAGTGATTTGGTTCAAAAAGAAACTCCATAAAAAAAGCTGTAACATGATGTACAGCTTTTTAGAAATTGTTTATTGGTTGATTAAACCGCCTTCTTCTTTTTTCTCGTTGTTTAATAAACTCGGATTTTCCTTTGCCAATTTGTTCTTAGTTGGTATTTTGTAGTTCAAACTAAAACCAAATTTTCTCGTGTCTTGCTTACTGCTTATGAGTAAAGGCGTCTCAAAGGAATTGAATGCATTTCTATTCGTATTCAAAATATCATCAGCAAAAAGAGATACTATCAACTGATCTTTTAAGAATTTTTTCGAAAAAGTAAAGTCTAATGAATTTCTAAGGGGCTCTACCGCAATAAAGTAAAAGTAATTTCCTCTTGGAATAACGTAATTATAATTGGCAACAAATTTTACTTTTTTGGGCAAAAGTATCTGAGACATAAAATTAAACATCCAAAAACCATTTGTATCTACTTTAGGAATTTGATGGTATTGGTAGCCCGCATAGACGTATAAAAAATTCATGGTATCAGGATTTACGTTCATTTTCATAGTTTCGGCTAGGCCTTTGGTAAACAACATATAGGGAATAGGCATTCCTACACTAAAATTATGAATCTTAACTTCTGGAATATTTTCATTTGTATTAACTACACGATTATTAGTAAGTAAAACTCTATTGATCACTTGGTTTTTTGCCACACTCATGTTGTAGCTTATAAATGCGTAATCAAAAGCACTCAATTTAACTTCATAATTATCAAAAATGGTAGGCTGCAAGTTAGGGTTACCAGAATATGCAACATTAGGGTTTTGATAATTAGTATTATTGGGGTTCAATGCCGATGTGCTTGGTAACGTAATTTTTTTGTTATAGTTCATATTAAAATTAATGGCATTACTAAAATTGTACTGCGCACTTGCATTGGGGAAAAACCTGAACTGATTAAATTCTGCTAGTTTTGAAACATCAGTATTTCCAGTAATTTTATAATCTTCGGCTCTACCACCTAGAATAAAATTAACTTTATCAAATTTAGTTTGAAATTCTAAGTAAGTTGAAGCAGTTCTACGCTTGTAATCTAAGTTGGTTACACCTCTATTTGAAGCATCAAACAAAAGCTCTTCATACAAGGCTCCTACATTCAGTTTACCTTCATCAGAGAAAGCAATCGGTTGAGAGTAATCTACTTTTGCATTCAACAACTCTTGTTGTGAAGCATTGTCTAATAATGGAGTTGTGGAACCGGCTGGAGCCAATTGAAATTCATTTGAATTGCTGTTATAGTTGAATTTAAACTCCAGTTTTTTGGCTGCATTATCAAACTTTTTTTGATAGGTAATTACCGCGTCATGACGAAAACCACCGCTCATTGAAGCATCATCTGTAGTGAAACCAGGACCATTTGAAAGCGTTTGACTGTTATTATTATTGTGCGTCAAATCATAATTAAGGAGTAATCTATCTTTACCAATATCAAAAGTAAGCGCTGATTTTACATAATTATTTCTCCCCACACGATCAGCTTCTGTTGCTGTTAGTAAAGCACTACCGCCGTTTTCTTCATTTTTTAAGGAAGTCCATAAAGCACTTTCTCTATAATTTTGACCCAAGTTTAATTGCCATCCAAAATATTTATTCTTGGCACTCAATAACACGCTATTGTTCATTCTCCAGCGCACATCATCATAACTGGTAAAACTGCTGCTGTTAGTATATGTAGCACTCAAATAATTTTTCGCGTTTTTGTTGGTAATAATGTTAAGGATTGCACCACCTGAAGTAGCAGGGAATTCTGCTCCTGGCTGTGTAATAATTTCAATTTTTTCAATAGCATTTGCTGGCATTCCCTCTAGGAAAGCATTTAGTTCATTGGTCGAAATATTAAGTGGCCTTCCATCCATAAACACATCCAGTTGCTTCCCTTGAAACATCATACCGGCAATATCTGATGCTATTAAACCTGGTAATTTTTTAATTCCTTCTAGCACAGAACCCGTATTTAAGCTTGGTTGATCAGAAAAGTTAAAAATGGTTCGGTCTGCTTTTTGCTCCACTGCTTTTTTAGTTTTTACAATGGTTACTTCTTTCAACTCTGTAGTTTTTTCTGTTTCGGTTTCAGGAATTTTCTCAGGAGTTGTTTGAGCCATACTGCCCGTCATACAAATCAAACTCAACAAAATAATAAAATGTATCTTTTTCATGTTTTTTATATCAGATACCCCATAAGACATCTTTATAAAGGAAATGTTACAAAATTGACAATTTGATTTTTCTTATTAGTAGATTAATGTTGTACGGTTAAACCTTTTTTAGAACAACATGTCCTACTGTAAACAACTCTATATGAACGCACAAACACTCTGGTCTTTACGACTTGGTTTTTCCTCAAAGCAAGCCGAAAAAATACAAAATATGGGAATTAATTCATTTCTAGAGGCTTCGTTTGCAACGTTACATGATCATAAAGTTCCTGATTTTATGGTTGACAGCCCAAAATCTATAACCGAATTACAACAATATAGAAAAAAACTTAAAGATTACAGCCCAGAACAAATAAAAGAATTGCGTAAAAAAGAAGCACAAACTGCACTCGAATTGAAGAGTTGGTGGATTGATAAAATGCAAAACGAAACCTATCCGCTACGCGAAAAAATGACCTGTTTTTGGCACAATCATTTTGTATCAACACTGCAAAAAGTAAAGGTCAATTATTGGGTTTTTCAACACAATCAAATTCTTAGAGAAAACGCATTTGGAAACTTCAAAACTTTGACAAAAACGATTATTCAAAGCAATGCTATGGTGCGCTACCTTGACAATGTAGACAACAGAAAAGGTAAAATAAATGAAAATTTAAGTCGGGAATTACTAGAATTGTTCACATTAGGCATTGGAAATTATACTGAAACAGACATAAAAGGTGGCGCTAAAGGCCTTGCTGGACTTGGTGTGGGCGAAGACCAAGCAATATACCGAACCTTTTTTGAAGATAATGAGGCTTTTAGCTATCTAGGCAAAAAAGGAAGTTTTAAAATTGATGCGATGATAGACCTTATTTTTGAACAGCCTCAAATTCCTTATTTGTTGACTCGCAAAATTCTAAAATGGTTTATTTATGACAACCCAAATGAAGAATTAGTTACGTATTATGGAGACTATTTCAGAAAATTAAACTTTGAAATACAGCCCTTACTTTTAAAAATTTTCACCGAAGAGTATCCTAAACAAACGGCGGGCTCCAAAATAAAAAACCCATTAGAATACAGCCTACAAATATTTCACGAACTTGGAATCAAAAATACAAACACAAAAATGATTGCACTTTTTTGTAGGCAACAAGGAATGGATTTGATGGACCAACCCAATGTAAAAGGATGGGATGGCGGAAATTCATGGTTAACATCCCAAGTGTACTTACAACGCAATAATGTAGCAGATTTACTTTGTAACGGAAAAAATTTAAACCGGAATTTTAATGCTGAAATGAAGGGAAATAAAAGTGCTGATAAAACGGTTAACCTCCAATTAAAATGGAATAAAACGGATACCAATAAAACGATCATCAATGCATTTGAAAACCAATTATTATTCCAGATTGATGACGTCATGAAGGCCGATTTTGAAAAAATATTGAAATATGATTTTGATGGTTTTCTTGAAGGCTCACAATTTGCAGTGCTGCGATTAGTAAATTTCATGATAAAAACTCCAGAATTCCAACTTATCTAAAGCTAGCATTATGAATAGAAGAAATTTTTTGAACTTAACAGGTACACTTACTGCAGGAACTCTGCTTTTACCTGATTTTTTATATTCTTTTGGGAAACAAAAAAGTATAATTACTGGAGAGCAATGCGTAGTTTTTATTCAACTCAACGGCGGCAATGACGGCCTTAACACGTTTATTCCGTATCAGGATATGATGTATTATGACTTTCGTCCAAAAATTGCAATTTCAAAAAATGAAATAATCCAGTCAGCACAAGGAATGGGTTTTCATCCAGCTTTAAAAAACTTTGCACAAATGCAACAAAGCGGAGACTTAGCTGTAATCCAAAATGTTGGGTACCCAAATCCTGTAAAATCTCATTTTAGAAGTCAGGAAATCTGGCAAACAGCTCCTACAAATCAAGAGTTTTTAAATGATGGTTGGCTAGGGCGTTTCCTGGATTTACAATGTAAGGATCACCAGCCCACTGCAGGGATAAACATTGATACTATTGACAACTTAGCGCTCAAAGGTGATGAACCTAATTCGATCACGGTAAAAGATCCAAACCGATTTCTTGTTGGAAACAAAATGGAGGTCAACTCAAAACTAGCAACTAACCCGCAATTAGACTTTGTTAGAAAAATAGCAAATTCTGTAGTTGAAGGTGCCGATGAGATACAAAATGCCCTAAAAAAAGGTGCTCCCGCTGAAGTGGTGTATCCTAAAACTGGTTTGTCCAAAAATCTAGAATGGATGGCGCGCTTGATCAAAGGAAATCTAAACTCAAAAGTGTATTATACCTCACTGAACGGTTTTGATACACATGATAACCAACTTATAATTCACAACAACAAACTTACAGAACTGAATGATGCTGTATTCAGTTTTTACCAAGACTTAAAGAAAGCGGAGTTGTTAGAGAACGTTACTATAGTAGTTTTTTCTGAATTTGGCCGACGCGTCAAGGACAATGGTAAAGGAACAGATCATGGAACTGCTGCACCTCTATTTGTCATTGGCGGAAGCAATAAAGGAAAAATAATTGGTAACAACCCTAATTTACAAGACTTAGATGGAGGAGATTTAAAACATGAAATCGATTTTAGGAGTGTATATGCATCGCTTTTACAACAAAAAATGGAGTTTGACCCCGCTAAAATTGGGATAAGAAACCCTGAATTAAAAGGACTTTTTTAAAAATGTTTTAAATCACTTTAAAAAACTATCTTTGCCCGCTTTTAAAAAGAGAAAAAAATGATGAAGAATAGTATTTTAAAGGGAGTATTACTTGTGGGACTTGGTGCTACTAGCTACGGAATGTTGGCAACATTTGTAAAAATTGCTTACGGTGAAGGCTTTACAACTCCTGAGGTAACCATTGCTCAATTCACTTATGGAATTTTAGGAATGCTACTAATAAATGCTTTTCAAAAATCAAAAAAAGGGACTGAGGTTGTAAAAGCATCTACAAAAAATATTACCCACTTAATGCTTGCCGGAACCTCACTAGGTATGACAAGTGTATTTTATTATTTAGCTGTAAAATACATACCGGTATCAATTGCTATTGTGCTATTGATGCAAACCGTATGGATGGGGGTTATATTTGAAATGATTTTAGAAAAAAAAGCACCGTCTACACAAAAAATAATATCGGTTTTAATAGTTCTTGCAGGAACCGCCTTGGCTACAAATTTAATCGAAAGTTCGGTAGAGCTAGACTGGCGTGGTATCGTTTTAGGACTCTTGGCCGCCACTTCCTTCACTACTACAATGTTTACTGCAAATAGAGTTGCTACTCAAATTTCATCCGCACAACGCAGTCTTTATATGCTACTTGGCGGAGCGGTAATTGTAACTGGTTTTGCAATAGCTACACAAACAGGCGCCTTTAACTTTGATATTTTTCTTAAATGGGGTATTATATTAGCGCTTTTTGGCACTATCATTCCACCTTTATTATTCAATGCTGGCTTCCCACTTACAGGTATCGGACTAGGCAGTATTGTATCCGCATTGGAACTTCCTGTCTCTGTACTTATGGCCTATTTCTTATTGAGTGAACAAGTAAATAGCCTGCAATGGTTTGGAATTATTTTGATTATAATTGCAATTGTGATTATGAATATCAACTTCAAAAAGACTTTGTAAAGACTATTTGATTCTAAAGAGCTTTATTTTGAGGTTTTTTTTCTAAATTCGTTCTAAATACTTTTACTATGAATTTACCTTGGCATTTGTACGGAATGGCTTTTATATATTTTATTGCTGGAATAAACCATTTCAGGAATCCTAGATTGTACTTAAAAATCATTCCTCCCTATTTCCTAAACCCAAAAGCCCTTAATGCGATAAGCGGCGTTGCTGAGATTATTCTTGGCATAGCATTATGTATACCCCAGCTGTCAAGCGCAGCGGCATGGGGCGTAATTGCTTTGTTAATTGCCATTTTTCCTACTCATATTTACATGTATTTTGATCCTAAAGCAGGTATGGGATTACCAAAATGGGTATTGTTCCTGAGATTACCTTTGCAGTTTGCATTGATTTTTTGGGCCTACCAATACACCTAAAAGTATGGAATCCTTGTTTGAAAATCAAGAACAACCGCTACAATTTCAGGTGCCAGATGCTGAAATCACTTATTACCCTGCCTTTTTTGATTTGGCTACAGCCAATGAAATATTCCAAAGCTTAGTTCAAGATATCCCGTGGCAGCAAGATGACATATGCGTTTTCGGAAAAGTTCACCCACAACCACGATTGACTGCACTTTTTGGCAATGAGGGAAAACCTTATAAGTATTCTAATATTACCATGCAGCCACACCCATGGAATCCGCTGTTACAAAAACTAAAAAAACAAGTAGAGGCTGCTGCTGATACTATTTTCACAACCGTTCTTTTAAATCAATATCGAGATGGAAAAGACAGTAACGGCTGGCATGCAGATAACGAAAAAGAACTGGGAATCAATCCTATAATTGCCTCATTGAGTTTTGGGGCTACACGTAATTTCCAAATGAAGCACAATCATTTAAAGGATCAAAAACTAAACCTTTTACTAGAACATGGGAGTTTACTGATCATGAAAGGAAGTACACAACATTTCTGGAAACATCAAATTCCAAAAACTGCAAAACCTGTAGACCCCAGAATAAACCTTACTTTTAGGGTAATTGTGTAAATATAATTCTTTGATTTACACATTGGTTTTCTTTTGAATTTCAAGAGCTTTTGACATATCTTACCTTTCATTAATCAATAAAATTACATGTATTAATCTCATGTTTCCAAATAGGGTCCTCGCGACAGAATAGTACTAAATAGCAAACATCAAAAAATACTTTAAAAAAAATTCAGGCAACAATAAAAAAAATGATGTTTTGATGAAATCCAATTGATTTTTTTCTTAATATTGGTAACAAATTAGAGATTTACATTATTAACCATTTACAACTTATTTGAATTAATTTTCACGTGATGAAAAAGAGTAACCGAAAAGAATTAAACTGGGAGCAAACAGAAAAACTTGTTACAATGGCTTTAGAAGAAAAAAATCCTTTTGAAATCATTAAAAAAGAATTTGGCTTAGCAGAAAAAGAGATTCTCGAAATCATGAAAAAGAAAATGCCTGCTGAAAAATTCGAAATGTGGAAAAAGAAAGCTGTCGCAAATAAACCAAAACCAAAACCTTTGAAAATTGATGATTTTGACGAAGATTTGGATGGTAAATATTATATAAAAAACAAATTAGATTAAAACACGAAACTCCTGATTTACGGGAGTTTTTTTGTTTGCTTACAATTCAAAAAATATGGTAGCAGTTACAACAATCAACAAAACCATTTCATTCGAAATCATGGGTTGGCACAAAATCTGGTCGTTCCAAAATAAATTAAGTATCCCTAAAGAAAAAATAATAAAGGCGTATCAAGACGAATCAGAATTTACATTTTGGAAAGGTCTCAGAATGCCTGGAACAGAAATTCCTAGATTAATTACAGCGGGTACTTTTTATAAAAACGGAAGGAATTTTTGGGATGTATCCAATAAAAAAAACGCCATTGTTATCACATTACGAGATCATTATTTCAAAAAATTAATCATTGAAGTAGAAAATCCTGAAGCGGTGCTACAACAAATAAACACACCTTAAATGAAAATCATTTACACTTTTGTTTTTATAACGCTAACGGCATGGTGTCATGCTCAAAATAAAAACTTCACAACCAAAGAAGTTGCTATCAACCCGTTGCTAAAGGGAACTTTATATGCACCTAATGAAAGTTCAAAAAAGAAAACTCTTGTAATAGTTATTGCAGGTTCAGGTCCAACAGATAGAGACGGCAACCAAATAAATCTTGTCAATAATTCCCTGAAATTTCTTTGTGAAGGTATAGCCTCACGTGATATTCATGCTTTTAGCTACGACAAAAGGATGTTTGCTATGGCTCAAGCAGGAACCCTAAACGAAGCGTCCTTATCTTTTGAAGACTTTATTACTGATGCAAAAGAAGTAGTGCAGTTTTTTAAAAATCAAAAAATCTATAAAAAAATAGTTGTCATCGGCCACAGTGAAGGAGCATTAATCGGGTTAGTTGCTGCAAGTCAAAACACAGACGCCTACATTTCAATAGCTGGTGCAGGACGGGGTATTGACGCTGTACTTCTGGAACAAATAGCCCTACAAGCACCTTCATTAAAAGACGAAGTCAAGCAAAATTTAGAAATCCTAAAAACAGGCAAAACATTTGAACTCAAAAACCAAATGCTAGCTACAATCTTTAGACCTAGCGTTCAACCTTACATGATTTCGTGGTTAAAGTACCAACCACAAGAGGAAATCAAAAAATTACAGATACCCATATTAATCATCAACGGCACCAAAGATTTACAAGTAAGTGTAGCAGACGCACAACTGCTTCAGCAAGCTAAACCAACTGCTAAACTCGTAATCATAAACAATATGAATCATGTATTTAAAGACATTTCAGGTGATGATTCAGCGAACAAGGCTTCCTATAATAACCCTGAATTACCCAACTCATCTCAACTGCTGGATGAAATAATTTCTTTTATTAAAAATTTAAATATGTAACAAATACAGCAGTAAGCCGACTTACATTAAATAAAATCTATTCCATGAAAAAAATACTATATTCCTTAGCAGTTGTATCAATGCTGTGGAGTTGTAAAACAACAAGCACAACCGCAACATCTGCTGTAAAAGAAGAAGTTAATGTAACAATTGACATTAACAATGTAAAAGAGGACAAGGTGTTAGTAACTGTCGTTGCTCCAAAAATAAAAACTAACGAAATCACATACAGTGTCCCAAAAATAATTCCGGGTACCTACTCCATAGATGATTATGGAAAATACTTGGAAGATTTCAAAGCATTTGATAGCAAAGGCGGACAACTGACCGTTACCAAAACAGATGACAACACTTGGAGCATTCAAAACGCAACTACATTAAGTAAAATAACATACCTTGTTAATGACACTTTTGATACTGAAAAAGGTGGTGGTTTTGGTAAAAATGATGTTTTCTCTCCAGCTGGAACAAATATTGATGCCGGCAAAAACTTCATGCTGAACATGCACGGCTTTGTAGGTTATTTTGACAATAAAAAAGACATACCATACACCGTTACGGTCTCACATCCTGAAACATTGTGGGGCGCTACATCCATGAAAGATCTTGACGTAAGTACCTCAACAGACGTATTTAGCACCCCTAGATACTCAGAACTTGTAGAAAACCCAATCATGTATGCGAAACCGGATTATACTACATTTACTGTTGATGGGATGGAAATATTGATTAGTGTTTTTTCACCAAATGGAAAAGTGACCGCAGAAAGTATTACTCCGGACATGAAAACCATGATGATTGCTCAAAAAACATTTTTAGGTAAAATAAATGCTACAAAAAAATACACTGTATTGCTATACTTATCAAGCATGACCCCTACAGATGCAAAAGGTTTTGGTGCACTAGAACACCCTACCGCTACCACGGTTGTACTTCCAGAGGCAATGCCTAAGGCTGAGCTCGTAAATGCAATGAAAGATGTGGTTTCACATGAATTTTTTCACATTGTAACTCCGTTAACAATTCACTCTAAAGAAATTCACTATTTTGATTTTAATACCCCAAAAATGTCCGAACATTTATGGATGTATGAAGGGATTACAGAATATTTTGCAAATCTTTTCCAGATCAATCAAGGTTTAATTACTGAAGAAGAATTTTACACGCGAATGGCTGAAAAAATTGAAAACTCAAAAAAACTAAACGACACCATGCCTTTCACAACCATGAGTGCCAATGTTTTGACAGAGCCTTACAAAGCACAATACTTAAACGTATATGAAAAAGGAGCACTTATAGGAATGTGTTTGGATATCATCATCAGAGAAAAAAGTAATGGTGAAAGAGGTATTCTAGATTTAATGCAGAAATTATCTGTGGAATATGGCGTTTCAAAACCATTTAATGACAAAGAACTTTTTGACAAAATAACTTCATTTACGTATCCTGAAGTAGGTGATTTCTTAAGGACTTATGTAGCAGGTCCTACTCCTATTCCTTATGAATCTTTTCTAGCTAAAGTAGGAGTTGTAAAAACATCTGAAAAAGTTCCAGCAAATGTATTCCTTAAAGGTCAAGTTCCGTACATTACAGTAGACCAGGCAACAAAGGAAATTAGTATCATCCCAAACATAGAACTTAATGTATTTTACAGCACTTTAGGACTTGTGGGAGGTGACACCATTCTTGCCATCAATGACAAAGCTTACTCGCTTACTAATATTTACGAAATGATAACTGATAGCCAAAAATGGAAAGAGGATGATTCAGTTGCTGTAAAAATTAAACGTAACGGCGTAGAACAAGTGATCAAAGGAAAAGTAAAACTTCCTTACGAAGACAAGGAAGAACTCAAAGCTACAGATGTATCTAAAACCACACTAAAACAAGCATGGTTAAAAGGATAATAATTTTAACTCAATAAACAGAATCCTAATTTAGAAATAAATTAGGATTTTTTTTGTAAAATAAAAAAAACACAACAGCATTCCAACATTTTTCTTTATTTTGCGCCACAATAACAATGAAACCAAAACCGCTGTACAACGCTTATAAACAGCACTATTTAATCACAACATCAATATCAACATGAAAAAAACAATATTTGCTCTTGTTACTCTAGCATTATTATCTTCTTGTAATAAAGAAGATGCAAAAGGCAACCTACACATTACAGGAAACATCAAAGGTTTAAAAAAAGGGACTCTATACTTGCAAAGAATAGTAGATACAACACTAGTTCCATTAGATACTATAAATATCGATGGAAATGCAGCCTTTGAAAGTCATATTAACCTAGAATCACCAGAAATGCTGTATTTATTCCTTGATAGAGGTGTAAGTAATTCATTAGATAACAACCTTTCCTTTTTTGCAGAACCAGGTAACATGACTATTGACACTAGTTTAGACAATTATTTAATGGATGCCAAAGTTACAGGGTCAAAAAACAATGAGGTATTTGAAGAATACAAATTAATAAAAACTCGTTTTAATGAAGAAAACTTGGAGTTAATCCAAAAGAAATTTAGCGCAATTAAAACCAAAAACAACAACAAAATTGACAGTTTAAGTGCTAAGCAAGATTCTAACTTAAAAAGAAGGTATTTATTTGCTACAAATTTTGCTTTAAATAATAGAGATTATGAAGTTGCTCCTTACATTGCCTTATCTGAAATATACGATATCAACTTAAAATACTTAGATACCATCCAAAAAGCAATGTCACCTAAAGTAGCACAATCTCTTTATGGAAAAAAGCTAACAAAATATGTAAGCTCGTTGAAAAAACAAGAATAAACAAAATCTGTTTTGAAACATTTTAAACTGCCCAAGAAGATATTTTTTGGGCAGTTTTTTTATGCTTTTCTTGAAATGTGTTTTAAAAAACCTCACTAGTAAATACTTAATACTAAAGTTTCTTAAAAAAGTGATGTCTGCTATTTAAAGACAAAGGTCTGCCTTCAATTGTAGTTGGTTAATAAAATATAATGCAAGCTACAATATTGCAAAATGGGTGCTTAAAAGGATGAGAAGAGCCCCATAAACATCATTCCTACAAGAAGCAATACGTATAATGAAAAAACTACCAAGGTCATAATTCCAATATATTTATAGTGTGATTTCAAATATCTAAATGAAAGGGTTAAAGCAGCCGTGTCACTATTTTTTATGGCCACTTTAGCATTTGAAGCAAATTTATTCAGGTAATAGATCGGAAAAAAATAAAGTGCTCCTATCAAAATATAAACGAATGCAATCCCTAAACCCATTGACGATTCTAAAAACCCCATTGAATTACTAGTACTACCTACAACTGCAAACGTTATTCCTAGAATTAAAGCAATCAAGACAATAAACCCTACGCCTATAAATCCTAGAATAGACAAATAATAAGCCCATTTTGCAGTTTCAGCTAATAAATCTTTGGCGGTTGTAGTAATTTGTAAATCGAAATTTTCAACGGTAGTTTGTTCTTCCATAATTAATAGATGTTAGTGTTAGTTTTCAAATATAACAATAACAATCAATTTAAAAGAATATTATGTAAGTAATTATTGCCATAAAAAAAACCACCTAATAAAAATTAGATGGTTTATAGAAGAGCCGGCGGAGGGACTCGAACCCACGACCTGCTGATTACAAATCAGCTGCTCTAGCCAACTGAGCTACGCTGGCGACTCATTACTGGTGCAAATATAATGCTGTTTTTTAATTAAACAAATATTTTATTTAAATATATTTCAAATATCTTTCATCCTACTGCAACCTAGACATTTATTTATATTCCAAAAAAAAACCACCTAAAAAGGTGGTTTTACAATGAGCCGGCGGAGGGACTCGAACCCACGACCTGCTGATTACAAATCAGCTGCTCTAGCCAACTGAGCTACGCTGGCGTCTCATTTCGAGTGCAAATATAGAGATGAATTTGACTTATCCAAAATAATTTTGCAATTTTTTGTCAATTAATTTGACTACAATTCGTTGATTTTAGTAATCAATTGATTTGCAGTTTGTTCTAATTCTACATTGATTTGCTTAAAATGTGCTTTTTTGTTTTCAACATTTTTAGCATTTACTTTAGTAATCAAAACATCAAAAGCTGCAATAGCCTCATCAATTAAATTATTTGTTTCTGTAGTAGGTTTTCCTGTTGTAGAAATTTCATATAAGTAAACTGCTTCAATAATATCACCTAAAACGTAATTGATGTCTTTCTTTAAATTTTTAACGTTTGCCATTTTTATTTTTTTAAAATTTGATTTTTAATTTGCGTTTGCAAAAGTACATATAATCTTTCTATTCCTGACTATTAAATGTAAATTTCTAAAATAGAAGCTTTTCCACTGATTACAAAAGCATTTATGTATGCAGGAATCAATAGTGTATCTCCTTTTTTATATTGGTATACTTTTTCATTTAGTTCTAAACTAAAATTGCCATCAACACACATGTATACTGTAAAGGATTCATTTGTTTTACTAATTGAAACCTCACCATCTAACGGCAAAAAGTTAGTTGTAAAATAAGGACATTGAACCATTTCATTAGAAAGGTTAAACTCTTTTAAATAGTGTCTTTGAGTATTTACCCTATTGTAATTAATAGCATCCAAAGCTAAATCAACATGAAGCTCTCTTGTGTTTCCAGTAGCATCCACCCTATCAAAATCATAAATGCGATAGGTAATATCAGATGTTTGCTGTATCTCTGCCACCACCATCCCGGCTCCTATAGCATGTACAGTCCCTGTTTCTAAAAAGAAAACATCACCTACAAAAACCTTCTTTTGATCTAAAATAGAAAGCAAAGTTTTATTTTTCAAGCTAGAGACATATTCCCCTGCATTTGAATTATTTTTGAAACCAACAATAATTTTAGCGTCTTCATCAGCCTGCATAACATACCACATCTCTGTTTTTCCAAAAGATTGATGTCTAGCTTGCGCCAATGCGTCATTAGGATGAACCTGAATGGATAGATCCTCTCGAGCATCTAAATATTTAAAAAGGAGCGGAAATTGAAGTCCGAATTTTTCATAAACTCGTTTTCCAAGAATTTCCTCAGGAAACTCATCTAATATCGTCGTCAATGATTTTCCTTTCCAAACTCCATTTGAAACCACGCTTATATCACCCGCAACTGCCGATAGCTCCCAGCTTTCACCTGTAATAGATGAAGTAATGGGTTTGCCTAGAACATTTTTTAGTTTTTCACCACCCCAAATTCTTTCTTTGAGTATGGGTTCAAATTGTAAAGGATAAAATTGCATTATGAGATGTGTACTCGTTGTTAAGATTAAAGATAAAGAACTGCCTAATAGACAGCTTCAAATTTGTTTGATATGAAGAATTGGTGAAAAATTTACAAAACTAGTTTTTTTATCGCCTGTAATGCCTTAGGTATGTGTTTTGTTGCCAATACGCTATCAAAAACCATCTGGACAACACCTTGTTTATCTGTCACATACGTCACTCTTCCTGGCACTAAACCAAAAAGGCCAGTAGGTACTCCAAAACTTTTACGTATTGATTTATCACTATCTGATAGCAATATAAAAGGCAGTTTAAATTGCTTAGAAAATTTCTGGTGAGACGCTGTACTGTCACTACTTATCCCTATAACTTCGGCTCCTAAATCTTTAAAATCTTCATATTGATCCCTAAAACTACAAGCTTGGGCAGTACATCCAGGTGTATTATCTTTTGGATAAAAATAAATCACTAAAGGCTTATGCCCTACAACACTTGCGCTGTCAAAGGTGTTGCCATCTGTATCAATAGCTGTAAAATGCGGAATTACATCTCCTACTTTTAATTCTTTCATTGTCCTTTATAGGTTACAAAGTTACGCGGTGTTTCATACAATACTACTTCCAAATCAAATTCGGGTTTGATTTTCTTTTTGATTTTATTCCAAATTACAACTACAATATTCTCAGCTGTGGGATTCAAATCTTTAAAATCTGGCACATCTAAATTTAAGTTTTTGTGATCAAATTGATTCTCAACTTCCTCTTTAATTATGTCACTTAAGAATTTTACGTCCATAACATAACCTGTTTCGGGATCAATTTCACCAGTTACACTTACTATTAAATCGTAATTATGTCCGTGGAAGTTGGGGTTATTACACTTCCCAAACACGGCGTCATTCTGTTCGAAAGTCCAATCCTTTCTATACAATCTATGTGCTGCATTAAAATGAGCTTTTCTGGAAATGGTAACTTTCATATTATATAGAAATTAGTTGTTTTTTATGTTGTTCGAAGTTAAAGGGCTTTTATGTTCCTCAAGATAATGATAAAACTCGTCAAAAATAATTTTGAACCATACGGTATACAATTCAGGATGAACGTCCATATCTTTTTTCACGTCTTCAATTTTCATCCATTTCCAGCTTTCTACCTCATCCCTATTAATTACCGGAGTCTCATTGTAATACCCTATCATAACATGATCCAGCTCGTGTTCTGTTAACCCATTATCAAAAGGTGCTTTGTATATAAAATGAAACAACTCTTTCAGCTCAGTCACAAAACCCATTTCTTCATGCAATCTTCTTGTTCCAGCTTGAATATTAGTCTCTCCCTCTCTTTGATGACTACAACAGGTATTGGTCCACAATAATGGGGAATGGTATTTTTGATGTGCTCGTTGTTGTAGCATGATTTCATTTTGGCTATTTAAAACAAAAACAGAAAAGGCACGATGCAAAACAGCTTTTTGATGCGCTTCTAGTTTTGGCATAAGCCCAATTTGTTCGTCGTGTTCATTGACTAAGATTACATTTTCTTCTGGCATGTTTGTATATTATGACTTCAAAAGTACGAAAAAAAATAATGGGATTAAGTGTTTAACATTCTGTTTCGAATTGTTCAATCTCATTTGAAAACATTTCTATTTAATTTAGTTAACAGAAAATTTCAATACTAAATCAACTACTTTATTTCATTTTTACAAATGGAACAAAACCTTATTAAACAAGTCATTGGAGCTGTTGTACAATTAAATCACCTTGCTATGCTATCAAATACCTATTCCATGAAAAACTTTTGTAATTCAAAATCTAAACTTTGTTTTTTAACGTAAATAACAATAGTTAAATCAAGGCTTAAAACTGTTAATTCATTAAAAATAAGAGTGCTTGAAACTAAAATGAATTTATATTTGTAAAAAAGAAATCATGAAAAACACACTCACTTTTTTTTGCGTCCTATTCGCAATACCGCTTTTTATGTTTACTGCCTGTGCACAAAACACAGTCAAAAAACAACCTTTAAATAAAACCACTACAAGTGGAACAGTACTTTCAAAACCTGAAAATCCATATTATTCCAATACCGATGCGGCAAAACTCAATGTTAGTAATGCCGAATGGAAAAAAGTTTTACCCGCGGATGTTTATGACGTTACGCGAAATGCGGACACCGAAAGACCTTTTACAGGAAAATATTGGAATACTGATGAGAAAGGAACGTATTATTGTGCCGCTTGTGGGAATAAATTGTTCCGATCTGGTGCTAAATTTTCTAGTAATTGCGGCTGGCCAAGTTTTTTTGAACAAGATAATAAGAACAGCGTAGTTTACAAAAATGATAATTCACTGGGAATGGAACGCATCGAAGCCCTTTGCGGACGATGTGATGGTCATTTAGGGCACCTTTTTGATGATGGTCCAGAGCCAACAGGTAAAAGATATTGTATGAACTCTATAGCTCTTGACTTTATTCCTGACAACAAATAAAGAGAAAAAAAAAGCCCTATAGATTCTTTACAACCTCAAAAAAACCAGCTTGAAAACATATTTTCAAGCTGGTTTTTTTATTTTGAGCAACGAGAAGTTAAAAGTCAACAATTTGAAAAATATTCATTACTTTTGAAAAAATCCGTTTTAAATTTGATCACTTTAATTCATTTGCTTTAAGCGGTTTACACCTAATATTTACACGAAATGAACACCTATTACGTACTACCTTGTTTACTACTGTTTTCAATTGGAACACAAGCCCAAAATAGCGCATTGAAAAGCAAAATCGCCACAAAAGCAGCTGCTATGGAGTCGAAAGTAGTAGATTGGAGGCGAGATTTTCATCAAAATCCAGAATTAGGAAATCGCGAATTTAAAACTGCAGAAAAAATAGCAACCCATTTGCGAAGCTTAGGAATTGAAGTTCAAACTGGAATTGCCAAAACCGGAGTTGTAGGTATTTTAAAAGGAGGAAAACCAGGGCCTGTTGTTGCTTTACGAGCAGATATGGATGCCTTACCCGTAAGTGAACGAGCAAATTTACCCTTTGCCTCAAAAGCTACTGGTGAATATAATGGAACTAATGTGGGCGTAATGCATGCTTGCGGTCATGACACTCACGTAGCCATGTTGATGGGTACTGCCGAAATTTTGGCTTCAGTTAAAAGTGAAATAAAAGGAACAGTAAAATTTATTTTTCAACCCGCTGAAGAAGGACCTCCAGAAGGTGAAGAAGGAGGAGCTGAATTGATGGTTAAAGAAGGCGTTTTGAACAACCCAAAAGTGGATGTTATTTTTGGGCTACACATTAATGCTCAAACCGAAGTGGGCCAAATCAAATACCGACCAAAAGGAACCATGGCTTCCTCAGATTGGTTTACCATAAAAGTAAACGGCAAACAATCTCATGGCGCATATCCATGGCAATCTATTGATCCTATTGTTACAGCCTCACAAATTATAATAGGTTTACAAACTATTGTTAGCAGAAATGTAAACCTCTCGCAAAACGCTGCCGTGGTAAGTGTAGGTCAAATTAATGCTGGTGTTCGAAGTAACATTATCCCGGAGTCTCTAACGATGACCGGCACCATTAGAACATTAGATGCAGAAACGCAAGATTTCATTCATGGCAAAATAAAAACGATAGCTACAAATATTGCTACAAGTGCAGGTGGCTCGGCTGAAGTTGCAATTTATAAAAAAACTTTAATCACTTATAACGAGCCCTCACTTACAGAGCAAATGCTTCCTACCTTGCAAGAAGCTGCCGGAAAAGAGAATGTTATTTTAACCGAAGCGGTAACCGGAGCTGAAGATTTTTCATTCTACCAAGCAAAAATACCGGGTTTATATTATTTTATTGGAGGAATGCCAAAAGGTAAAAAACCGAGTGATATGCCCTCACACCATACACCCGACTTTTATATTGACGAAGGTAGTTTTGTACTTGGAATGACCACTATGGCACATCTTACTTTAGATTATATGGATATGAAAACCAAAAAATAATTCAACAATCTAAGTAAGTATCATTCTAAAATAATTTTGACACGTTTTTCTAGAACTATAATCATACTTTACTTTTCAATACTTGAGCAATCATTTGTGCGCATTTTTCACCATCTATTGCAGCTGAAATAATTCCTCCTGCGTATCCCGCTCCTTCGCCACAAGGGTACAAACCTTTTATTTGTAAATGTTCATATGTAATAGGATCTCTGGGTATGCGCACTGGTGATGAAGTTCTGGATTCTGGTGCGTGAAGAATGGCCTCGTTTGTTAAATAACCTCGCATTGATTTACCAAACTCAGAGAAACCTTCTCGCAAAATGTGCGTCAAATTACTTGGAAATACCTGACCCAACTCAACAGACGTTGTTCCAGGAACATAAGATGTCTTAGGAATTTCTGATGATACTTTTTTTTGTGTAAAATCAATCATGCGTTGTGCTGGCACTTTCTGACTTTCTCCCGCAAGGTGCCAAGAGCGTTGCTCAATACTTTTTTGAAATTCCATTCCAGCTAGCGCTCCAAACTTAGCAAAAGGCTTGAAATCTGCTAACTGCAACTCAATTACAATACCTGAATTTGCAGTTGCTTGATCCCTTTTAGAGGGTGACCAACCATTTGTTACAACTTCGCCCGGACTCGTTGCGCAAGGAGCAATTACGCCTCCTGGACACATACAAAAAGAATACATACCGCGGCCAGCAACTTGCTTTACAATGGAGTACGGCGCTGGTGGTAAATGTTCTCCTCTATAATCACAACTATACTGTATACTATCAATTAAGGTTTGAGGATGTTCTGCACGAACACCTAAAGCAAAAGGCTTAGCTTCTATAAAAATTTGTTTTTTATCCAATAGCTCAAAGATATCACGCGCTGAATGTCCCGTAGCTAATATCAATTTATTAGCAAGAATAGTATCTCCTTTATGCGTAACAATCCCTTGAACTTCATTGTTTTTTACCAAAACATCAGCAACTCTAGTTTCAAACAAAACTTGACCTCCACATTCAATGATTTTTTCACGAATATCCTGAATAATTTGAGGAAGTTTATTGGTGCCAATGTGTGGGTGCGCATCTACGAGTATGTCATGAGAAGCCCCGAAAGCAACAAACAGTTCTAATATTCGATTGACATCACCTCTCTTTTTAGATCTAGTATACAATTTTCCATCAGAATAGGTTCCTGCGCCACCTTCGCCAAAACAATAATTAGAATCTTCATGAACGATATGATCTACATTGATAGCTTTTAAATCTCTTCTTCTTCCGCGAACGTCTTTCCCTCTTTCTATTACAATAGGCTTTAGTCCTAATTCTACTAAGTGTAAAGCTGCAAAAAGTCCAGCTGGTCCAGCTCCTACTACCAATACTTCCTGTGCATTTGCTACATTAGGAAAATCAGGCATGGTGAATCTTCTTTCGTCAATTACTTCCCCTTTTATAAAAATCTCTACTTTGAGATTGATTTTTATTGCTTTTTGTCGGGCATCAATAGATCTTTTTAAAATAGAAACATGTTGCACATCTTCAGCTGCAACTTTAATTTGCTTTGCCAAATGGTTTTTGAGCAAATCATTATTTGCAGCTATTTCTGGGGTGACTTGGAGTGAAAGTTCTTGAGGCATTTTTTTAAAATCAACATTGGATGTTACGTGAAATAAAATCCAAAATATTAGGGTACAAAAGTAACATTTTTTTACAGTCAAAAGGACAAGGAGCAAGCACTATCCACGAATTAGAAAATAAAAAATAAATTCATTTTAGAAATAGACTTCGTAACTTTGACATCAAAATAAGTTCAAAAAAAGAATACATGTCTCGTAAAATAAAATTAATCTGGGATTTTCGTGGTCCTAGTGCTGCAAAAACTGCAGAACACCATGAAATTCATCTCAAAGAATATATTGCAATTGAAAAATTACCTTTGCAAATCACAGGATTCGAAATTCATGGCGAAATGCAAGCTATAGCATTTATGGTGGTTACTGATGAGCACATGATTCAAGTGCGTGATGCCTTAAAACCACATCGCGGAGAATTATATGCCGAATGATACTAGACAATACTATGAATGGTTTCAAAGAACAACTGACTCAATTTTTCATCTGATTTACCTGCTATTGCAATAATTTCAGCAATATCAACAGGTTTTAAATTATCCGGATCACATTCATCGGTAATTACACTTACGGCAGCACAAGGCAATTTTAATTGATTGGCTACAATAACCTCGGGCGTTGTACTCATTCCTACCATATCTGCCCCAATTCTACCAAGATAACGATACTCTGCCCTAGTTTCTAATTGTGGCCCATAAACTGAAGCATACACTCCTTTTTTTAGTAACAACTCCATTTTGTTAGCTTCGGTTAGTAAGATATTATTTAGATTCTCGTCATAAGGCGCACTCATATCTGGAAAAATACCACCGTATTCAAAACTATTCAAGCCGGAAAGCGGACTGCCACCTTGTAGATTAATGTGATCGTCTAACAAAACCAAATCGCCTTTTTTGAAGTCTTTATTGATTCCGCCTGCAGCATTGCTCAACAACAAATGCTGGATGCCAAGTTTTTGTAAAACCCTAATAGGAAAAGTTACTTGCTGTAAACTGTATCCTTCGTATAAATGAAAGCGGCCTTGCATAGCAATTACTTTTTTGGATCCAATAGATCCAAAGAGCAACTTCCCTTTATGAAATTCAACAGTAGAGACTGGAAAATGCGGAATATCAGCATAATCAATTTCTTGTTCTACTACCAAATAATCTAAAAATTTTCCTAAGCCTGTTCCCAGGACTACTCCAACCTCTGGATTTAAAATTCCTTTAGAAATTAAAAAATCAGCTGATTGTGAAATTTGTGCTAAATATGTCATGTTTTAAAAAACTATTGTTGGTAAATTTCGTAAATAATAATAAATTTACAAAAACCCAAGCTATGAAAAACCTATTATTATTACTTTGTTTCACTCAAATACTTATTGCACAGCCTAAAGATTACGTAAAAATATCACAAGACTTTATTGAAGCAGCAAAATTTGGAGAAGGCAATACCGAAGAATTTGTAGCGCTAATTGCAAATGCAAACGAAACAGACCTACTTAATCAACTTACAAATGACGATCTTAAAAAAGCATTCTTCATAAATCTGTACAATGGATTTACAAATTACGCTTTGAAAAAAGACCCTGAAAAATATAAAAGTCGTAGCGCTTTTTTCACATCAAAGCAATTTGTACTTGCTGGAAACGAATTGAGCCTTGACGATATAGAACATGGTTTTTTACGAAAATCAAGCATTAAGTACAGTGTTGGGAAATTGAATAAAATTTTTCCACCAAAACTTGAAAAAAAATTCCGTGTAGACAAACTAGATTACCGAATCCATTTTAGTTTAAATTGTGGCGCCAAGAGCTGTCCTCCTATATTTTTTTACGATCCAAAAAAAATCAACGAACAACTTGACGTTGCCACAAAAAGTTATTTAACCGGAGACGCAAGTTATGATAAAGAGAAAAACATCTTGCGAGTTCCTGTTTTGATGAGCTGGTTCCGTGGAGATTTTGGAGATAAAAAAGGAATTTTAAAAATTTGCCAAGATTTAAAAATCATACCCGAAAATGTAAATCCTAAATTAGAGTACAACGAATACGATTGGAGTTTATTTCTAGAAAACTTTAAAAACTAAAAAACACAAATGGACAAAAACTATTACAACTCAGACGATTTAAAAAAATTTGGTAACATAGTCGAATTTCAAAAAGAAATGGGCGAAAAATTCTTTGGCTATTATGGAGAAGTTTTCAAAGAAGGTGAATTAACCGCTAGAGAGAAATCTCTAATTGCACTTGCAGTAGCGCATGCCGTTCAATGTCCATATTGCATTGATGCTTATAGTTCAGACGCTTATGAAAAAGGGTATAGTGAAGGACAAATGATGGAGGCAGTTCATGTTGCAGCAGCTATTCGTGGTGGAGCTAGTTTAGTACATGGAGTTCAAATGATGAATAAAGTCAAGAAAATTAGTTTATGAGCGAGTTTGTAAAAGTTAAATTAAAGTCCCTCAAGGCCAATGAAAATATACTTTCTAAAGCAGCACATCAAATAGCCGTTCTAGAACAAAACCCTGATGTGTTTACGCCTTTTAAAACGCAGTTACAAACCATTGGCTTAAGCCCACTACAACCTACAAGTTTGGAGATTTTTCAAATTAATTTGGGTAAAATGTGCAACCAAGTTTGTACCCATTGTCACGTAGATGCTGGTCCTGATAGAAAAGAAATCATGACCAAAGAAACGATGGAGGTTATTCTGGAAGTTTTGAAAGTCAATCCTAACTTTAAAATAGTAGATATGACCGGTGGTGCACCCGAAATGAATCCTAATTTTAGATGGTTTGTAGAAGAAGTTAGCAAACTAGGAATTCAAATGTACGTGCGTTGTAACTTGACTATCATAACTGCTAATAAAAAATACAACGACTTACCAGAATTCTTTAAACAACACCAAATAGAAGTGATCTCATCATTACCGTTTTATTCTAAAAACAGAACCGACAAACAAAGAGGTGATGGTGTTTTTGAAAGCTCCATAAAAGCTCTAAAAATGCTCAATGCGGTGGGTTATGGCAAACCTGATTCTGATTTAAAACTAAATTTAGTGTACAATCCGGCAGGAGCTTTTTTACCACCTGACCAAAATGCTTTAGAGAAAGAATACAAAACAGCTTTGCAAAAGGATTTTGGAATTGAGTTTAACAATCTGTTTGCAATAACTAATCTGCCTGTGAGCCGATACTTAGATTATTTGATTTCGTCAGGTAATTATGAAGATTACATGACCAAACTCATTGATGCTTTTAATCCTTCGGCAGCTCAAAATGTAATGTGTAGAAATACCATCTCTATAGGTTGGGACGGTTATATCTATGATTGCGATTTCAATCAAATGCTAGAGTTAAAAGTTACTTGCAAAGACGCGCAACACATTAGTAATTTTGATTCTAATGCCCTTTTAAATAGGACTATTATTGTAAACAATCATTGTTATGGCTGTACCGCTGGTTCTGGTAGCAGTTGTGGTGGTGCTGTTGCTTAAAACGAAACTATGAGAGAAAATATTTCAGAATTTTTATGTACCTACATACTGGTGTTTTGCGGTACTGGTGCAATTATTATCAATCAAGAAACAAATGGCAGCGTTACTCATGTGGGTATTTGCATCACTTTTGGGTTAATTGTAATGGGGTTAATTTATGGTTTCGGACAAATCTCTGGAGCACACATGAATCCAGCCGTAAGTATTGCATTCGCTTTCTTGAAAATACTTCCAATAAAAAAATTGCCTTTTTATATAATTTCTCAAATTTTAGGCGGATTAGCAGCCAGTACAACACTCCATTTATTGTTCCCAAAAAATAGTGGATTGGGAGGAACAATTCCATCCGGTACTGACGGTCAATCATTTGTATTAGAATTCATTCTGACCTTTATTTTAATGCTTGTCATATTAACAGTAGCATTAGGAAACAAAGAACATGCTCCTTTTGCTGGTATTGCGATTGGAGGCGTTGTATTACTCGAAGCCATGTTTGCTGGACCTATATGTGGCGCCTCTATGAATCCCATTAGATCTCTGGCACCTGCGCTAGTTTCTGGTAATATGAACTCACAATGGTTGTACGTTGTAGCACCTATAACAGCAACTGTTCTTGCCACAATAACATGGAATACCATTTTAAAAGAAAAAAACTAATAGTAACAAATATGGAAAATTATTTAGACGCAACAGTAAATTTATACCGAGATGCAGCACTTACTCCCGATGTGGGACTGTGCTGTACAACAACACCAATATGGAAATTTCCTGGCTTAGAAATTCCAAAAATAATGCAAGAAATGAATTATGGTTGTGGCAGTACCATTTCGGCTCAAGACCTAATCAACAATCCAAAAATATTATATGTAGGTGTAGGTGGTGGTATGGAATTGCTTCAATTCTCTTATTTTTCACGTCAAAAAGGTGGTGTGATTGGTGTAGATGTTGTTGATGAAATGCTGGAAGCATCCAAACAAAATTTTAAAATTGCAGAGCAGGAAAACGACTGGTTTAAAAGTGAATTTGTCGAATTGAAAAAAGGAGATGCATTAAATCTACCGATCGAAAACGAAAGTATTGATATTGCAGCTCAAAATTGCTTGTTCAATATTTTTAAAACCGATGATTTAAGAAAAGCACTTGAAGAAATGTATCGGGTTCTCAAACCTCACGGAAGATTGGTAATGAGTGACCCAACTTGTGAACAAGAAATGAACGAAACTCTTAGAAATGATGATCATTTAAGAGCGCTTTGTTTGAGCGGGAGTATCCCAATCAAGGAGTATATTAAAATGTTGACAGATGTAGGTTTTGGAACTATAGAAATTAGAGGCCGAAGACCATATCGTATTTTAGACCCTGAAAATTATGCTACCGATGAATTAATTTTCATTGAGAGTATTGAAGTTTGCGCTATCAAAGATCCTATGCCTAGCGATGGACCATGTGTATTCACAGGAAAGGCAGCTATTTTTTATGGCAAAGATGACTATTTTGATGATAAAAAAGGACATGTCTTGATGAAAAATCAACCGCTAGCAGTCTGTGACAAAACAGCACAAGCGCTAGCCGATTTAAACAGAACCGATATTTTTATAAGTGAATCAACGTTTCACTACAACGGAGGCGGATGTTGCTAAACACGATAAAGCTGCAGTATTCTTAATGCTGCAGCTTTACTTATCACCTTTATATGCAAAACAAAAAAGCTATCATTCTCTTTACTAAAAATCCTGAACTAGGAAAAGTCAAAACACGACTTGCCAAGACTATTGGCAACGAAAAAGCACTTTACATTTACAAAAAATTATTAGTGCATACCCAAGAAATTGTTACTCCTGTTCGAGCTGACAAATTTGTATTCTATTCGGATTCGATTACGGAAGAGGACCAATGGAATGCGGGTTCGTTTTACAAAAAAGTACAACATGGTGATGATTTAGGCGCTAGAATGGCAAACGCTTTTCAAGAAATTTTTTGCTTAGGATATGAATCGGTTTGTATTATTGGGAGTGATTGCTACGAACTTACTTCTGACATTATTGACAGAGCATTTTTAGCATTAGAAACGAATGAAACCGTTATAGGCCCCACATTTGATGGCGGCTATTATTTATTGGGAATGAACCAATTTCATGAAACAGTATTCAAGAATAAAACTTGGAGCACTGATAGTGTATATATGGATACGATAACAGATTTTAAAAATGTAAACCTATCGTTTTCTAATTTGAATAAATTATCGGATATTGATGAGGAAAAAGATTTACCTCAACATTGGAAATAAAGCAATTTGTATACACTATTTAAAATAGCAGCATCTTTAGCATTAAAATTATATTGCAAAAAGACCGTAGCCCGTTTTCAAGGAAATAGAGGTAAAAAGGAACCAACCCTTATTGCAAGTAACCATCCAAACTCTTTTTTTGATGCTATCATCATCGCTGTTCATTATCCTGAACCAATTTATTTTTTAGCACGTGGTGATGCCTTTAAAAATCCAATTGTTACAAAATTTTTACGCGCTTTACACCTCATCCCTATTTATAGATTAAGCGAAGGCAAAGAAAATTTGAATAAAAACCAAGATACCTTCAAAACTTGTCTCGATTTATTACACGAAAATAAAACCATTTTAATTTTCTCAGAAGGAATTTGTATAAACGAATGGAATTTAAGACCTCTTAAAAAAGGTACGGCGCGATTAGCTTTGATGGCAATGCAAGATGGTTTGTTAAATTTAAGAATTCAACCCACCAATGTCAATTACTCTTCGTTTCATAAAAATCCTAAAGAGGTTGAAATCAATTTCAATCTTTGTTTTGGAGTACACCATATTGATCAAGCAAAAGAATCTATTTTTTACAATACATTCAACACCTTGTTAAAGAAGAATATTTTAAATAATATGGTTGTAAAAGAAGATTTATCAGATATAAAATTAGTAAAACCGACCTCAAAATGGCATTCACGATTATTGAAAGTTGTAATAGCATTTCCAGCTTTAATTGGATTTCTCTCTAATTATTGGATCTATTGGATCTTAAAAAAAATCACCGTCAAAAAAACAAAAAATTCTGTATTCTATGACTCCATTTTGTTTGGAATGCTGTTACTTTTATATCCTTTAATTGTATTTCAACTTTCAGCAGTAGTAACATTTTGCTTCAACCTACAAATGGGTTTACTCCTTTTCTTTGTAATGCCAATAAGTGCTTGGTTTTACAAAAGCTATAAAAGCTACTAATTACTTAACTTTACTCAAAGCGAGCATTTTTATCATCCAATCTGGCAAGGGTTTTTCTTGATTGCGCTTTCTAAGATCGAGGTACCAACCTACTTTCTTTAAAATGGGAACTTTATGCGTTTCTACAAGCTCAATTAGTGTTCCGTCAGGATCTTCAATATAGCAAAAACGTCCCGATGCATTATCCATAGCAAAAGTATTATTGCTGTCTACAGAAAAATGCAAACCATGTTCAATAACATGCGCTTTCAAAGCATCCATTGCTACTACATCAAAACAAAGATGGATAAATCCACAATCTCCCCAAAATCTATTTTCGTAAATTTTAGGTGCTTTTGTATTTAAAATTTGCACTAATTCTAAGGTTACATCTCCTAATAATTTATTGAAAGCACCTTTACCCGTTGCTTTCTTAGAAAGTCCGATTATATGATACTTTTGATTGTTTTCAACACGTACACCATCATATAACACAGTGTCAATCCCAAGAATATTTTTGTAAAAATCTAATGATTTATCCATATCACGTACTCCTACAACAGCACCTACAACACCGCCTAAATCATACTCTTTCTTTTGAAACCAATTATCTGATGGAATAATTTTAAAGAGATTATCATCACTATCGGTAACATAAAAAAAAGACTTTTGGTCAAGTCCAATTTCCATTTTTGAAACCACTAATCCTTCTATTTTTGAAAGACGATTATGGGATTGCAAAATGTTATGAGTTTTTAATATCGCGGCATTAATACCAATGTGTCCAAGTTGTACTTTTACACCTTTTTGAGGAGCTCTATCTTGAAATTGCCAAATCTCAAATCCACCGCCTCCTTGTAAGTTCATCGTCAAGATAGCGCGACGCTTGCGCACTTCATTTCCTGTGTACTGAGTCATCAAACTGGCTTTCGCCTCATCATCAAAAATTATAACATCCATCCCAAAAAGATGTTTGTAGGTATGCATAGCTTTTGTAGCATTACAAACTCCAATTCCCACTTGTTGAATTCCTGATAAAAATTGATGCATATATTATGTTGTTAATTTTCTAGGCCTTTGGCATGCGCAATTTTATAATACAACGATGGTATAAACCACCACAACCAAAATAAAATTCGTTCTGCCTTAACAATAATTATTGTCTTTTTGCCTTTGTATATCCCTCTAATAATTTTCCTAGCACAAACATCTACTTCCATACCTACTTTATTATTGGCATCGGTCAAGCCAAATTGCTGACCGTTACCGATTAAAGCATTTTTAGAAATATTGGTATTTATCCTTCCTGGATATACGATAGAAATGGTAGTTTTGGTTTTATACAACTCGCATTGCAAGGTTTCAAAGTAGCCTTTCACAGCGTGTTTTGATGCTGCATAACCCGTCCGCAATGGAAAACCAATAAGTCCTGCAATACTGCTAATCACAGTTATATTTCCACTATTTTTCATTTTAAAATGTGGCAAAATAGCTTGAGTTATTGCCAAAGGAGCAAAATAATTGATGTCCATCAATTTCTTGTACACCGTAATGTCAGTATCTTCTGCCATAGCACGCTGACTTATACCCGCACTTTGAATGACGTAATCAATTGATCCTTCAAAGGCTAAAGCTTGCTCAACTAGAGTTGGAATTCCGTCTAAATCGAATAAATCATAAGTTAAAACATGTATTTTGGTCGATTGTAATTCTGATCGTAGAATCTCTAATAATACGGCATTTGATGAAGTCAAAATTAAAGTAGCACCAAGATTTGATAATTGGATTGCCAATTCTTTACCGATTCCTGATGAGGCTCCGGTAATCCATACTACTTTTGAATCAAAACGCATTTTTACGATAGCTTAAAAGTTGTTTATAAGTAGTAACCATCTCCATTTGTGAAGCACCTTTTTTATACATTCGAACAATTTTTAAATTTGCTAGTTGTACTTTCAGCCATGAATTTTCATCATACTTTCTTGCAGATACTAAAGTGGCCTTCGGAATCAATTTAAACTTTCCTTGCTTCCACAATCGTGCAATAAAATCATAATCTTCCATGATGAACATGTCTTCTTTATAAGTTCCCACGGTATTCCAAAGTTCTTTAGTGACAAAAACACCTTGATCACCTCCGCGAAAAAATAAATAATTGAAACGAGTAAAAAAGGCATTGATTTTCAGTAGGGTATTCGAACAATCAAACTCGGTGCGGAAACTGCCGCAGTTATACCCTTGTAAAACTGTCTGATTAATTAAATCATAAAAATTAGGCGTAGGGACACAATCAGCATGAAGAAAAAAGTAGATATCTCCTAACGCTTGGCTTGCTCCAAAATTCATTTGACCTGCTCTTCCTTTTTGGGGAGAAACTACAACTTTAGCTCCCATTTTGGTAGTCAAATTTACCGTGTCATCTGAACTACCTCCGTCAGAAATAATTATTTCATATTGTTTTCCAATCAAATTTTCATGGAGCATTTGTATCGTACTTGCGATCACTTGAGCTTCATTGAATGTTGGAATAACAATACTTAACATCAGGAATATAGATTAATTGGAGCCATGTCTTCTGAATTTAATTAGCTACTTCACTAATAAATTTAATGCGCATTAATCGCAATTCATCCAAATCATAATCTCCATCAAATTCTTTTAGCGCAGCCTCAATATTATCAGATTCTGATTCCATAAAATAATCGTGAATCTCCTCTTGTTGATCCTCATCAAGCATTTCGTCAATCCAATACTTAATATTCAACTTAGTCCCTGAGTAAACAATCTGCTCCATTTCTTTTAATAAAGCATCCATATTTATCCCCTTGGCAGAGGCAATATCATCTAAGGATAATTTTCTATCTATGTTTTGAATAATGTATAACTTATTTACAGAGTTTACTCCGGTTGATTTAACTACTAAATCTTCTGGTCTTACAATATCGTTGTCTTCAACATAGCGACTTATCAATTCTAAGAAATCTTTTCCGTATTTTTTAGCTTTACCCTCACCTACTCCATGAATGTTTATCATCTCATCTTGTGTTATAGGATACTTTAAAGCCATATCTTCTAGAGAAGGATCTTGAAATACTACAAATGGTGGTACGCCAATTTTTTTGGCCACTTTTTTACGTAAATCTCGTAGCATCCCCATTAAAACCTCATCAGCAACACCAGTTGATTTTGCGGCTGTTACTATCGCTTCGTCAACCGTTTCATTGTATTCATGATCTTCAGACATCATAAAAGAGTGCGGATTTTCTAGATAGCTCAATCCGTTGTTTGTGACTTTTACAATACCGTAGGTTTCAATATCTTTAGACAAAAATCCTGCTACTAAGACCTGTCTTAATAATGCCATCCAGTACTTTTCATCGTGATTTGAACCACAACCAAAAAAAGATTGCGTATCTGTTCTATGTGCTTTAATTACGGCGTTAACACGTCCTATTAAAGTAAAAACGACTTCTTTTGATTTATACAAATGTTTGGTATCTCGCACTACTTGCAAGAGCTGTACTACTTGATCTTTAGCTTCAACTTTTGTTTTAGGATTACGAACATTATCATCCATATCAGCTCCTTCACCTGTAACATCATCAAACTCTTCACCAAAATAATGTAATAAAAATCGGCGTCTAGACATAGACGTTTCAGCATAAGCCACAACTTCTTGCAACAATGCAAAACCTATTTCTTGTTCGGCAACAGGTTTTCCAGACATGAATTTCTCGAGTTTTTCTACATCTTTATAAGAATAGTAGGCTAGGCAGTGTCCTTCTCCTCCATCACGACCCGCGCGACCCGTTTCTTGATAATAACTTTCAAGTGATTTAGGGATGTCATGGTGAATTACAAACCGAACATCGGGCTTATCGATACCCATCCCAAAAGCAATAGTAGCCACCACTACATCAACATCTTCCATCAAAAACATGTCTTGGTGTTTGGCTCTAGTTTTAGCATCTAGACCCGCATGGTAGGGAACAGCTGATATACCATTAACCTGCAAAACTTCGGCAATTGCCTCTACTTTTTTACGGCTTAAGCAATAAATAATACCTGATTTCCCTTTGTGTTGTTTTATAAATCGAATGATATCCGACTCTATATTTTTTGTCTTTGTACGTACTTCATAATATAAATTGGGTCTGTTGAACGAGGCTTTAAAAGTTGTCGCATCAGACATATCCAAATTTTTCAAGATATCCTCTTGTACTTTTGGCGTAGCCGTAGCCGTAAGTCCTATAATAGGTACATCACCCAATTGCTTGATGATGTGTTTTAGATTTCTGTATTCTGGCCTAAAATCATGACCCCATTCTGAAATACAGTGTGCTTCATCAATAGCAACAAATGAAATTGTGACGCTTTTTAAAAAAGTCACATATTCTTCTTTTGTTAAAGACTCTGGAGCTACATATAAAAGTTTAGTTAAACCAGATGAAATATCTTTTTTAACTTGAGTAATCTCAGTTTTATTTAATGATGAATTTAAAACATGGGCAATACCATTCTCTGAAGAAAGGCTTCGTATTGCATCTACTTGGTTCTTCATTAATGCAATAAGAGGCGAAACCACGATTGCAGTTCCCTCTTGAATTAAAGCTGGCAATTGGTAACAAAGTGACTTTCCTCCACCAGTAGGCATAATCACAAATGTATTTTGCTGATTTAGGATGCTCTTAATCACTTGCTCTTGCAATCCCTTAAATTGGCTAAAGCCAAAATGCTTCTTTAATTCTTTGTGTATGTCAATTTCGTTTGAATTCATTCTTTATTACGTGGTATTTTGTATAAATTTGCAATATCTAAAGGTACAAATTTCTTTTACACTTACAAATTTTAATTATTCTGTTTTGAATTCAAAAGAAAATATATTGGCTAGTGCCAAAAAAACCATTTTATCTGAAAGTCAATCAATAGCAAAACTCACTGATTATCTGGACGAAAACTTCGTAAATGCTGTAAACTCAATCTACAATTCAAAAGGGAGATTAGTCGTTACTGGAATAGGGAAAAGCGCTATCATTGCTCAAAAAATGGTAGCTTCATTCAATTCTACTGGAACACCTTCTTTGTTTTTACACGCTGCAGAGGCTATTCATGGAGATTTAGGCATGATACAACATGAGGATGTGATTATTTGTATTTCAAAAAGCGGCAACAGTCCCGAGATAAAAGTACTCGTTCCGTTATTAAAACGTTTTGGAAACACATTGATTGCAATCACCGGAAATACATCATCATTCTTAGCAAAAGGATCTGATTTTGTATTAAACACCACTATTGATACCGAGTCTTGTCCTAATAATCTTGCCCCAACAAACAGCACAACCGCACAACTTGTAATGGGAGATGCTCTTGTGGTATGCTTAATGGAATTTAGGAATTTTAAACCGGAGGATTTTGCGGTTTACCATCCTGGAGGTGCACTAGGCAAAAAATTATTACTGCGTGTAAAAGACATGCTGGAACACAGTTTAAAGCCAGCAGTATCCGCAGATGCCTCTATAAAAAAAGTTATTTTTGAAATTTCAGAAAAACGTTTGGGCGTTACAGCTGTTGTAGAGAATGAGATTGTCATAGGAATAATTACTGATGGTGACATACGTAGAATGTTGAACGAAAGGGATACCTTTACGGAACTAACGGCCAGTGACATCATGACTAAAAATCCAAAAATTACAACATCCGAAGCTATGGTAGTAGACGCATTAAACACCATGGAAGATTTTGCTATTACCCAGCTCGTAGTAGTTGATCAAGGAGTCTACAAAGGAGTATTGCATTTACATGACATTTTAAAAGAAGGAATCGTATAATGGCAAAAAAAAATCTAAACGAAATGTCGTTTTTGGACCATCTAGAAGAATTGAGATGGTTGTTGGTGCGCAGTACTATAGCAGTATTAATACTAGCTACGGTTGCTTTTTTAATTAGTGATTATATATTTGACGTCATTATTTTTGGCCCTACAAATGCTAATTTTGTAACCTATCGGTTTTTTTGTGAGTTATCCAGTCAGCTAGGCTATTCCGATTTGATTTGTGTTAAAGAAATGCCTTTTATTATCCAAAACACAAATATGGAGGGACAAATAAATGTACTTATTTGGTCTTGTATCACTGCCGGTTTTATACTCGCCTTTCCATTTATACTTTGGGAAGTTTGGAAATTCATAAGCCCCGCATTGTATGAATCAGAAAAAAAACATGCAAAGATATTTATATTTTCATCCTCTATGTTGTTTTTCATGGGCGTTCTTTTTGGGTATTACATAATAGTTCCAATGTCTGTCAATTTCTTTGCTACCTTCACCATAAGTAGTGTAGTTAAAAATCAGTTTAGTATAGATTCCTATATCGGTATGGTAAAAACAAGTGTCATAGCTTGTGGCCTGTTTTTTGAGTTACCAATAATTATTTATTTTCTAACCAAAGTAGGACTTGTAACTCCTGTTTTTTTGAGAAAATACTGGAAATATGCCGTCATTATCATTCTTGTTGTGGCAGCAATTGTAACACCTCCAGATGTAGTGAGTCAAATTATAGTTACCATACCTATGCTAATCATTTATGAAGCAAGTATCTTAATATCAAAAATAGTAGTAAAAAATCAAAACAAACAAAATGGCTGATATCATTCAAGAATTCAATGAGTACCGTTCAAAAATGAACGAAAAATTACTAGCAGACAACAATAAAATTGTAAAAAGAATCTTTAATCTTGATACCAATGCTTATGCTGCTGGAGCACTAGATGTAAAAACAAAAGAGCTACTAGGTCTTGTAGCATCAGCTGTATTACGTTGTGATGATTGCGTTAAATACCATTTAGAAACAAGTCACAAAGAAGGCGTTACTAAGGAAGAAATGATGGAAGCTATGGGAATTGCTACCCTTGTGGGTGGTACTATTGTTGTTCCTCATTTGCGTAGAGCTTATGAATTTTGGGAAGCACTAGAAGAAAACGATGCTAAATAAAAGCATTAGCAAAACCTAAAGTTGTATATTCAATAAAAAACTATCATTATACCCAATTGTTTGAAAGTGCACATTTCAAATTAAACTACAAACTCATTAAACTGATAACTTAAATGCAATTAAGAGCCGAAAATTTAATTAAAACATACAAAGGAAGAAGTGTTGTAAAAGGGATTTCTGTAGAGGTAAATCAAGGAGAAATTGTAGGCCTACTAGGACCCAATGGAGCTGGAAAAACTACATCTTTTTACATGATAGTAGGATTGGTTAAACCCAATTCGGGAAATATATTTCTAGATGACTTGAACATTACTGACTATCCTATGTACAAGCGTGCACAGCAAGGCATAGGATATCTTGCTCAAGAAGCATCCGTTTTTCGAAAATTAAGTATTGAAGATAACATTCTCAGTGTATTGCAATTGACTAAACTTTCTAAGGCGGAACAAGAAGCTAAAATGGAAAGTTTAATAGAAGAGTTCAGCCTAGAACACATTCGCACAAACCGTGGTGATTTACTTTCGGGTGGAGAACGACGTAGAACAGAAATTGCACGCTGTTTAGCTACCGACCCAAAGTTTATATTACTAGATGAGCCTTTTGCAGGTGTAGATCCAGTGGCGGTAGAAGATATTCAAAGAATTGTGGCGCAATTGAAAAACAAAAATATTGGTATCTTAATAACAGACCACAACGTACAAGAGACCCTTGCTATTACTGACAAAACCTACTTAATGTTTGAAGGCGGTATTCTTAAAGCAGGAATTCCCGAAGAATTAGTAGAGGACGAAATGGTACGTAGAGTGTATCTTGGACAAAATTTTGAATTGAGAAAAAGAAAATTAGAATTTTAATTTATCACTAATTACAGTAAAATTCTTTTGGTTATTCCTCTAAGGTGATGTGTTGTAATTGTTGTAAATCTCCGTTGTAAATATTTACGTCTACATTGCCTTTTATTCCTGGTACCGTGGCTTTCTCTGTAAATTGCCAAAACAACCAATTGTCTTTCATTTCTTCTCGATAAAAATTGTAATTGGCTATCCAAAAAAGGTAGTCACTAAATTCCTCTTTCAAAAAATCATCATAATAACGTTCTCCGGTATAAATGATGGGTTTTACTTGATAATGCGCTTCAACAGCCTGCAGCCATCTTCTCAAACCAAGTTTTAAATTTTGAATGGATTGATTTTTTGGAAGCTTTTCAAGGTCAACCACTGGAGGTAAATCTCCCTTTTGCAGGTTAACCGTCTTTATAAAAAGTCTGGCTTGCTCTATTGAATTTTCATTGGGACGATAATAATGATAGGCTCCTCGAATCATTTTATTTTTTTTGGCGCCAGCCCAATTTTGATCAAATTTTCTATCCTTTCGATCTTTGCCCACTGTGGCTCTTATAAAAACATACTGTATGGGATAGTTTTGCTCCAACGTATCGACATAAGACCAACTTATTTTCCCTTGGTATTCAGAAACATCTATACCCACACTTTTTCCTTTACTTTTTTCAAGAACTTGAACGTTTCTTATGTCAGAAATTCTTTTTTCTTCGGCAGTTTGGGAATTTACTTTATTGGATTTAAATCCTAAATAATACGCAAGACCTCCTCTATAATGATAGCCCAGATATAAAATCACACCAAAAAAGGTAACCACTAAAAACCACCAAAAAAGATTACTTTTAGAACGCTTCGTTTTTCTAGTCGTCGTTCTATTGTATGAATACTTTCTTGTGCTGACTTTTTTTCTCATTACAAAAATTACTTTTGTAAAAATTTATTTTGAAGTACAGATAGAAGGATATAGAAAATAATTAACAACGGAATTCCAAGAAACCTAAAAAATAGCAGAAGAGAAAGTGAAACTGCCAAGAATATAATTTGTAATTTATTTTCTTTGAAACTAAATTTTTTAATTTTCAATGAAAACAAAGGAATCTCGGCATTGAGCATGAAAGCACTCAATAGTGTTATTACTAATAAAAACCAATCGTTAGTTAGCAATTCAATTACAATTAAAGAATCAGTACTTGCTAAAACAAGAGGTAAACTTAAAATAAAAAGCGCATTTGCTGGAGTGGGAAGTCCTATAAAAGAATCGGATTGACGGGTGTCTATATTGAAATTAGCCAATCTATAGCAAGAACCTAGTGCAATTATAAAACCTAAATAAGGGAAATACTGCCATGGTGCAGCTGCCGCAGTACTTAAATTACTAATCATCATGTGGTACATAACCACTGCTGGAACTACACCGCTCGTAACCATATCTGCCAATGAATCAAGTTGTAAACCTAATGGGCTAGATACCTTGAACAAACGGGCAAAAAAACCATCAAAAAAATCTAAAAAAATCCCGAGGCATACAAAAAAGAACGCCATTTTAAAATCTTGATGAAAAGCAAAAACAAGCGCAATACAACCAGAAAAAAGATTGAGTAATGTGATAATATTAGGAATGTGTTTTTTAAGCATCATCTGTGGAGCGTTATAAATTAATAGGACAAATTTAGTACAATAAGTCTATGAAATACACGTTTTTTTTTAATTCATACATTTAAAATTGGCACAAAAGAATTCTATTATTCAGCTTTATAATTGGAGAACCATACTTTTACAATCGTTATGGCGTTATAATTCAATTTACTAATAGCATGAAGCTCATTAAAAAATTCTATTTTTGAAAAAAAATAGCACTACATAAAAAACCATATACTTGAAAAAAAGTCTTTTCATAATTACACTTTGCATAAGTACCGTTGCTAGTAGTCAAACTGTTCGAAAATATTCAAATGAGTTCATGAATATTGGCGTAGATGCTGCGGCATTAGGCCGATCAAATACTGTTGTTGCTTCTACAAAAGACGTGAACTCTGGATACTGGAATCCTGCGGGTCTTGTGGCTCTTGAGGAACATCAAGTCTCCTTTATGCATGCCAATTATTTTGCAAATATTGCTCAATACGATTATCTAGCCTACGCAAGTCCTATTGATGAGCGCAGTGCATGGGGAATTTCATTGATCCGTTTTGGGGTTGATGACATTTTAAACACCACTGAACTTATTGATAGCGAAGGAAATATTGACTACAATAGAATCAGCTTATTTTCAACGGCTGATTATGGTTTTACCTTTTCGTATGCTCGAAAGCTACCCGTACCCGGATTTCAATATGGGATTAATGCGAAAATAATTCGGCGTATTATAGGGAAATTTGCCAATTCTTGGGGATTTGGTTTTGATGCAGGAATCCAATTTGAAAAAAATAATTGGCAATTTGGATTGATGGTTAGAGATCTTACCACTACCTACAACGTGTGGGATATCAATGAAAAAGAATACCAAAAAATTGCTAATGCTATTCCAGGTGAAAACCAAGAATTACCCGAAAGTAATGAAATAACAGCTCCAAAAGCCCAACTAGGATTAGCAAAAAAATTCATATTTAGATATGATTACAGTATTGAAGCAGCGGTTAATATGAACATGCGATTTGCAAAAACAAATGATTTGATTTCAACAGATGGCATTAGTATAGATCCTGCTGTAGGACTAGAATTTGGCTATACCGATTTGGTTTTTATCCGAACTGGAATGGGGAATTTTCAAAACGTAATGCAACTTGACGGTAGTGAAAAAGTAGGTTTTCAGCCTAATATAGGATTAGGATTCAAATACAAAGGCATTCAAATAGATTATGCTTTGACAGATATTGGCAATCAAAGTACCGCATTATATTCTAATATCTTTTCCTTAAAGGTTGACTTAAGTATGTTTCGAAATTAAAATTCTTTGAATATTTTTCAAGTCTGAAAAGGTTTTCAAGTTTGTTTTGAACAAAAATAAAGAGGTCAAAGCTTATTATTTTTATATTTGTTTACTGTTTCATTACTACAAATCCAACTAAACTACATGAACATGCTAGCATCAATGATTAAAAAAAATGCACTTATACTTTGTTTTTTAATCGTATCGCAATGGGTTTTCAGTCAAAAAACTTTATTATCAAATAGTTCTAAAGTAAGTGTAATTACTTGTGGAACAGGAAATGAATCGTATTCCCTTTTTGGTCACACAGCATTGAGAATACAAGATCCTGCAAACGCATTGGATTTGGTTTACAACTATGGTGCATTTGATTTTCAAACCCCAAATTTTGTTATGAAATTTGTAAAAGGAGACTTGCAATATTTTGCTGCGGACCATACATTTCCCGAATTTTTATCTCAATATCAGTATGAAGAAAGAGCTGTTTTTGAACAAGAATTACAACTCTCTACCGCCCAAAAACAAGATTTGTTTGATGCCTTGAACGAGTCCCTTACATCAGGATCTAGTTATTATACTTATAAATTCATAGACAAGAACTGCACCTCAATGGTGGTTGACATGATCAATAAAACGCTCAAAACGAAACTAATTGTAAATAAATCTCACCAAGACGAGACATACAGAGCTATTTTGTTTCCCTATTTTCAAAATCACTTTTATGAAAAACTAGGAACAAGTATCATTTTTGGAACTAAAGTAGATCAGCAAGGCACACAGCTTTTTTTACCCTTTCAATTATTGGAAAGCTTGAAAAAAATTCAATATCAAAATAAACCAATTGTATCAGAAACTAAAACACTGCTTTCACTTAACAAGGAAGCTCCGTTTTCCTACTGGAACAATCCTTACACTTATTTCGCTTTACTTTTTTTTATAGTGTTACTCAACAAGCGATTTATAAATTTATTTTTCTTGAGTATAATGGCTTGCATTGGGTTCTTTTTCACTTTTGCATGGTTTTATTCCTTGCATCTTGAACTAGCAAATAATTATAATATTTTGCTTTTTAATCCTACGCTGCTTGGCTTTTTATTCTTTTTTTGGAAAAAAAATAAAAGTGGAATGTATAGACTTGCTCTTTTTAATATTCTTTGCTTACTGGTTTATCTGATAATAATGATCAACAAAGTTCATCTTATTCTTGCGTTGCCATTACTTGTAACTTCTGGAATCATTTTAGTGAGAATTGCCATCCAAAACAAACGTAGAATTCCAATTATTATCTAAGTGTTCAATCACAAATATAATTTACTGACCGCGATAAAACAAAACGGTTGTAATGGTTTTAAAAACTATATTAAGATCAAGATAGATACTACGGTGTTTGATGTAGTATAAGTCATATTGCAACTTTATAACACTATCTGATATGGTATCGCCATAGGAATAATTAACCTGTGCCCAACCGGTGAGTCCAGGTTTAATAATATGACGAGTATCATAGAAAGGCATGATAGTCCCAATTTCTTTGACAAAAACAGGACGTTCTGGACGGGGACCTATAACTGACATATCACCTTTGATAATGTTGATAAATTGCGGGAATTCATCAATTCTTGTTTTTCTTAAAAATTTTCCAAAAGCTGTTACGCGACAATCATTTATGGTAGTGAAAACTGCTCCGTCTTTTTCGGCATTTTCAATCATCGTACGAAATTTCAAAATTTGAAAAACAATACCGTTTTTGCCTACTCGTTCTTGAAAATAAAACAAACTCCCTTTATTGCCCAAACTATTTCCTATCCATAAAAATGGAATCAAACACAAACCAATAAAAACACCTAACAAAGCAATTGCAATTTCACAGAATCTCACAATTAATAAATACAACTTGTTATGATTGCTTCGACTAAAAGGAAAACAGCGGTAAAAATCTTTTTCCATGTACTGAATAGGGATACGCTGGGTTTTACTTTCGTAAACTTGAGTGTATTCTCTAATTACTGTTCCCGACTCCAAAACATGAAGTAAATTTTGATACAAGATAGTATCCATACCCTCTTCATGATGTGTAGACACAACAATTTCGGATACTTTATTTTCTTTGACAAATTGCAATAGATCATTCGATGTGATTTCAGGAACATAGTTGTAATGTTTACTTTCTGTATCAGGTTGTGAAACATTAACATACCCTAAAATTTTATAATGCGGGTCTATATCTTCAAGACCCTCTATAAGTTCTTGAACCCGTTTTTGGTCACAAATTAAAATTGCGTTTTGATAAAATCTAGTAGAGGCTAAAAAAATAACATACAAGATGCGCCAAGCATATAAAGAGAGGAAAGTAACACTGAAAAACAATAAGATTTGAAGCCTACTACTTGGTAAAACAGGCGAGAAAAAAGGTGTTAACAGATATACCAACGCAGTAACAGAGGCGGTAATTAAAGTACTTTTTAAAACTTGAAATTGATTGCTTGCTACCTGCAAATTGTACATTTCGAAAATGGTACCAAAGAAATTGATGTACACTGCAAGGACTATTGTCCAATAATAATTAGTTGTTGAAATACTAAAATAATCAAACACCAAAAACTGACCCAATAGATATAAGGCTGTTAAAACAAACAGAACGTCAAAAAGTCGTAAAATTAACTTACGTTCCGAAATTTCAAAGTGTATTTTGCCAATGGAAAGCATAAGTGGTATTTATGATTGGTACTGCAAGATACTACTTTTAAGAGCAGATAATTTTAGAAAATCGGTATTTTTTTAACAAAAATAGCAACTCAAAAAAAGCAAAAGAATACTACAACATAAAGAAAAGAATGAAATAGTAACTATGATGTAAACACACACTTCATTGTGTTTCGTCTCTTGACGAAGGACGTAGTTGTACATTTAACAGTGCCAAAGAATAAATAAACGCAGGTGCAGCAGTACGCATGGCTGCATGATTAATTGTAAGAAACCAAAACACTACAAAACAAATTAAATACATGTTAAACTTGTTTTCTACAAACAAAACAAAGGGTGTGATGATCAAAATTAATAATCCAATGAGTCCTAAGGATCCATGCTCAGCAAGCATTCTAGTTATTTCATCATGAGATACAACTTTAATGCCTATTTCCTGCTCCCTAATCTCCACTCCCTTTCCTACACCTACACCAAGAATCGGATTTTTCAGAAACATATTGATTTCATTTTGAGCCACATCTTCTCTTCCTGTAAACTGACTTTGTTTTGCTCTTCCCGCAGCATCTTGATTGGCATAACGTTTATCAATAAGTCCACCCGTTTGATAAGAAGAGTAAGACCAAATGGCCATCATAGCGAATGATATAATAATGAATATATAACTTAATTTAACCTTTCCTGTACTATTTGATTTGAAGTATAAGAACAACAACAACATAACAATCATAAAAAAACCAGTAATCATACCTCCTCTTGAAAAAGTAACCATTCCCCTATACCCAATATTCAAGGCAATTATCAAATTAAGTACAACCAAAAAAGTATTTTTTGATTCTAAAATAATTCTCGAAAAAAAGATAAACATTCCTAACCCTAAAAAAGTAGCAACTTGATTCGGCCCAAATCCCCCCGATGTTTCAAAACTGGATTGGGTTCCTGTTATAACGTCCCGAACATTGGGTGTATAAAAAATAAGATAGACAGTGCAACTCACAATAGGTAATCCAACACAAAGAAGGATTAAATTCATTTGAGCCAAACTTATTCTTCTGCGATAGGTATACAAAGAAGCAAATGCCAAACAAATAGGTCCCGAAATATTAAATCCGATCGCATTTTTTATATTCGTATTGAAATTCAGTACAAAAGTAGACATGATTATCCCAGGAATAAGAAGGAATAAAAAAAACCAATACGGGAAAGCAGAACGAGAAAACCCCTTAAAATACATTCCCAAAAACAAAAAAATAATGACCTCATATTTTGAAAATTCATAGGATATATTCCCTCCGGTCATTCTTAAAATTATTTCACTACCTACTACATAAGCAGCAACTTGCAAGCATTCATTATTTGCATTTTGTTTTTTAACTACATAATAAATTCCTAAAAAAAACACAGCGTATCCATACAATTTGGCCACAAAAGGAACTATAAAAACCAACATACCTAATACGGCATGCAGGAGAATTAAAAACAAATAGGTCTTATCGTCTTTTTTCATTTATTGTGCTTTTTCAACCAACTTAAATAACGTGAAATCACATGCTCCTCTGAGAATTTTGCATGAACAGTTTCTTTCAGCTTTGCGCCAAAAGTACTTCGTTTTACCTCATCCTGCATCAAAAGCAGTAGTTTTTCATAGAATCTTTTTGAATTTTGAACTACGAGATACCCATTTTCACCATCTTTAATTACAGCTCCATTTTCCCCCACATTAGTAACAACAGTAGCCAAACCTGCGGTACCATATTCTAACAAAGCAAGAGGTAGCCCTTCTGAAGATGAAGTCAATATCCCAATTGTCGCTTGGTGTAAAACATTTGAAACATCACTTCTAGTTCCATAGATAAAAACGGTTTGCTCAAGATTAAGGGCTACAATATTTTTTTTTAAATCATTCGAATAATCATCATTAAAATCTTTGCCTACAAGATGAAAGGTCCAGTCAGGATGGGAATTCTTGACTAATACAGCAACATCTACAAGGAGAGCATGATTTTTTTGAAGCCGCAAATTAGCTAAAGATACAATTCGTTTTCCCAATTCACCATGCAATTTACTTGTGCTTTGCTCGAGCTTTTGGGGCGTAGTAAAATTTTCTAAATAAATAACATTATTACTAAACCCTTTTGTTTCAGCCCAATTTTTTAATTTTTGGTTTACACCAATAATCCCACTAAAGAAGGGTAAAATGCAACGCAATGGCAGAGTGGGTCTAGCCTGTAAAAACTCACTATCGCCATAGTGATCGTGCCAAATTAATTGTAAAGAAGGACGTAGCAGTTTTACCATAAAAGCTAAAAAGAAGGAGGTACTATGCGCATGAATAACTTCAATATTATGTTTAGCAACATATTGGCGCAAAGCCCAAATAGCTTTAAAATCAAGGGTTCTTTTTTTGTTTAAAAAAAAATAAGCGGTTTTAGACTCAATATGCTCTCGCAATGGTCCTTCCTGTCGCGTGCATACAATCCCCGAAAAATCAATTCTTGTGTTTAGCGCATTGGCATAATTCACAGCCATTCGTTCAGCGCCTCCAGCAGCAAGTGTATCTATGAGTTGTATGATTCTCATGGTTGTAAAAGCAATTGGATTTCGTTTTCAAAACGCTCTATGGTATATGCTCTGGACCAATAAGCTGCCGCTTTGCGTTGTGTTTCTTGCTTAGTTGCATCTTGTAAAAGAGCAAAAATCTCTTTACTATCCTGCTCTAATTGCATGGTAAGCAAAACTCCTCTTTTGCCAAAATCTAACATATTTGGAACACAAGATACAGCAGTTGCCAGTGGAATACAACCCCAAAACATACCTTCGGCAATGGCTTTGGGCCAACCCTCACTATTCGAAGGTAATATCACAAAATGACTGGATTGATAGGCTTTTTTTACCACTTCACTACTTTGATTTCCCATTACGGTAATCCATTGATACAAATTATTAGTATTGACATACTCTTCTAAAGAAACTTTTAAAGGTCCGTCACCATAGATTTTTAAAGTAACACTACAATTTTGATGTAATAAATTTTGGATAAGTTTTATGGCGTAAAGAGGATTTTTACCCGGTACCAATGCACCCACAAAGACAAACGTAAAGGCAGCATTTGGATTCCATGGTTCAAGTGGAACTATTTCATTTTCTGAATAACTTGCCGTAAAAAAGGGTTTGCAATTTAAACTGTTGTTTTTCCATTCACCATACACCAAAACATTCATGTTCTTGGTCCAGAAAGTAGAATTCAAAATCCACTTTTGCAGCCTATACGTCCAAGGTTGATTTGCATTAGGATCCCAATTGCCTGCATACTTAGCTGTTTTTGGGGTATTAGGAAAAAATATTTGAACGATACAGCCTAGCATTCCTATATTTCCAGGACATCGTAAATGAATATGATCTGCCTTTTGCATTGCTTTAAAAAGCTGGATACAAATTTTTGGTATTTTAAAAAAAGCCTGCAATGTACTCGTAAAATGAAGCACATCAAAACGTGCTACAGGTACAAATTGTAATCTATTGTGTGCATAAAAAGCATCAATTACTGTATGCTTTTCGCTTTGTAAAGGAGCAATAATAGTAGCTGTATCACAATATTTAAACCACAAATTCATTTCTTTAACATAAGGAGCATAGGCATAATAACGCCCATCTTTATGAACATGAGGAACGTGGGTAATAACAAGAAGTCTCATTTTTTTAATTGATAAAACTCCGTTAGTAAGTCTTTTGAAGATCGGGGATGAGAATCTTTTTTAAAAGTAAAAGCATATCCTTTTGGCATTGAAACAGATCGTCTGGTAAGGATAGCTTTCGGGCGATCTAGGTATTTCATCCATCCTAATGTCAATCTAGTGACTAACAACCACGCACTTCTTACCCATCTAATAGAAGATGTATTGATGAAAAAATTAGATACCGTAACCGCTACATTTGCTGCGTTCCCCTCAGTTATTTCAGAAGTAACAACGGCACATTCCCGAAACAAACTTCGCATACCAGTAAAAGTAAATCTAAAAAAATCATAGGGTTCAGCATGATATGGAAATGATTGTGGAGCTTCTATTTGCAAGAAACCATTTGTTTTTGTAACCCTTTGTAATTCTTCACAAAAAAGCCACGGATGCAAAGTATGCTCTATAACTTGTGCCGCCAAAACAAGATCAAAACAAGCATTTTCAAACGGGATGTAATGCCCGTCAAAAATGTAATCGGGTTTAAAAGTAGCATGAACATCAGTGGTTATAAACTCGCAATCACTGAAAATATTTTTATAATAAGTAGCTTTTTCACCCACACCTACAATAAGTACTTTACTGCCTTTAGCCAACCTTTTTGCTAGTTCAGCATACCGCTGATCCATGTTAAAATCAGCACATAAAGCAGGTAACATTTTTCTACGGATGTAATTCTTCAGGTTTGAGGTATCTAAATGAGCCCCATTTTGAGTAGTCACTTTGGCTTTGCAAATATCCTCGTAACAGAACATAGACTGCGTACTAAAAAGAACTGGAATACCATTAAAAACAGGCAACATGCTACCGTCTTCAAAATGAAAAAAATCTTTTGTAGATGATACTAATTTAGCGTGTGTATCAGGATGAATAATGTGTTTTTGCATACAGTAGGGAAAATTGCGGCATTCAAATTTAATGCTTTTTTATTCGAAAAGCCAACGGAATTCTTAACGAATCTTTTCTGAACCTTTTAAAGGCCTCCACAGTCATTATTTTGTATTTACGGCGGAGAAAATAAAATCGATATCCAACCCACAACTCTTCCTATGGTTTCTAAAAATGCGACTTTTTTATCATTGCCCCTAAAAGAATTTGTACCTCTGATGCACAATAACAAAACGGTAATTAGATGCCACTTGAGCCTATCCTTGATTTTAGGATTTGAGTTCTTCACGTGCCATACGTACCACCCGTTTCGAACAACCATTTTACCATATTTATATTGATTTGGCCGACCATAAGGTTCGTGATAGTGAAGTAATTGCGCCTTTGTATTGATAGCATTTCTGCCATATTGCAAAACTCTCAAACTGAAATCAGCATCTTCATACAAGCCATATCCTTCAAAATAAGTAGAAAATTGCAACTCATTAAAAACACTTGCCCGAAAGGACATTGCCATTCCAATTAACAAATCTACATCATAGATTTTGCCTGTCAAGGGATAACCACAAGTACGACCATGAGAGAAATTAGGCATTTTTCCGGGATGCAATGGAGAAGACAAACCCAGATAATTGCGAACTACATTACGTAATCCCTCGGGATAAACGTAATTTTCCCATTGATAAAAATAATGAGGATGATAAGAAATATTCGGCTTTTTTTCTTGCCATTTATTTTCGTTCACTGCAACACCTCCCACTCCTACAAGGCCTTCATCCTCTTTGAATGTTTTAATGATTTCCAAGCAATAATTAGGAGTAAGTATGGTATCATCGTCCAGAAAACAAATCACTTGGAAACTTCTATCACTTTTTTGAATACCAAAATTTCTTTGCTTTGTCAAACCTCTTTCTGATTCACTTACTTTGTAATAAGCCACCTTATCAAAATCATGTTGTGCAATAGCATTTTCCGTATCTTGGTTCTCACTGCCATCAATGACTAAAATTTCATCTGGATAAAGTGACTGCTGCGCAACAGATAGCAACAACTTTACCACGGCTTGCGGGCGCATGTACGTACATATAATGAGACTAAACTTCATTTATTTTATTTTTAAAAACACGGTATATAGTCCTAAAATAAGCTTCTCGTTCTAAAAAATTCAACCATAAATTACGGTTGTCAATTTGCATTTGAATAAAATCTTCTGGTGATATAGCCTTATGAAAAGCGACTAACTCTTGTATCATGTTTTCCTCAGATACCATTACGCAATGTTTACTCCAATCAATTTGATCGTCTAGAGGCAATCGAATATCCGTGTTTACCACGACCGGAATCCTTCCCATGGCCAACGTTTCATAAAACCTAACCGAAAAATTTCCTGCTCCACGCATGCAAAACGTATATGGATTAGCAGCAATATTATCAAAAAATTCCTGTCTTGCAATGGCTTTGTCCTGAGCTGTTTTTGCGCCAGCACTGTAATTTTTTCTCAAAATAAAATTAGTTGCTACTTTTTCACTTTTTGATAATTGTTTTAAAAAATAATAGCGTTTTGCACTAGAAGGATAAAACTTTTGAAAATCAGCTTGTTCCCGTTTTAAAATGATATCCAAATTATTTTTACAATACCCAATTGATTCTTTTAACTGTTTAGTAATTGAATTAGCTGCATGCCCCACAAATCCTATTTGAGGCAACGCAATTTTAGGAATAGCAACTACTACTTGATCTTTATTTTGAAATGGATCATTGATAAAAGACGGCAAAATAAAAGTAGTCCTTGGTAACTTAGAATGAAAACCACCGTTTCTAAATACTTGAACAGTAGTATCTAATGTCAGTCCAAAATCTCCCCCAGAATACAGCCAAACTATTTTACGCCTTTTTTGGGCCTCAGAAATAAATTGATTTAAATCCCTACGGGTACCAAACCGTCGCAAATTTACAGGAACTATTGCTACATCACAAGCTTCAAGAGTTGATACGAACTCATAAAGGGTATTCAAAATACTATTCTCCGTATAACACAAATCAAACAACAACGGAAAAACTTCTTTGCGGTTTTCAGGAGTTATAAACAGATGATTGGTATAAATTTTTAGCATTTGTATTATTTGCTTTTCTTAATGAAAATAGTATTGAATGTCAAAGTGTTAAAACTCTCCATTTCAATACACTTTTTATTCTCCACATCGTATCGAATAGGTACAAAGTTAAAAGAAAGTAATAATTCAAATATTTGTTGGTTGGTATGACCAAATTTCAAATTAGACGAGTTTAACTCAATAATAATATATTTAAGACTTTCACGCTTTAGTATTTCTGTTGCTCCTTTTAGAACAAAATATTCATAACCTTCAACATCAACTTTCAAAAAAGTTGGGGCAAAATCAGCCAAAATTGTATCGAGTTTTTTTACCTCAACGGTAACATATCCTGATTCCTGATCTAAAGCAACCGCATTCATTACTCCCTTATGCTGTGTAAAATTCAAGAAGGATTCCTCTTCGCCTATTCCAATATTATATGTTGTGATTTTTTGCGATAGATTATTTAAGTCTATATTTTTTGTCAATTTTACAAACGTGGATGGTATTGGTTCACAAGCTATAACATCTGCTTGACATATTCCTGCAGCCAGTAAAGTAAAATGTCCCACATTTGCTCCAACATCAATAAACAGCTCATTCGGTTTTAAATGATGCAACAAAAACATAGAATCTTCGTAATCAAATAGTTTATAATAAATATTGGCCACAATACCTGCATCTCCTTTTTGAGCATAAAACTTCAAACCATCAATCCAATCATATTGTCTTGGTTTAGGATGTAAACTTTGAATACTATTGAATGAAACATATCTAAAAAAAGCTTTCCAAACAGTATCTTTTGTTAATGGATGCTGCTTAAAATCATCCCATCTTTTGAGTAATTTAGTATAGACGTATTTAATTCTCATGTTGTCCTATTTTTAATTTTTGTGCCCAAAAAATGCTTCTTTCCCATTTTTTATTAAAATTACGAACAAAAAGAATACTCTTTAAAATGGGCTCTTTTTTTAGAAGCTTTAAAAAAAGTAATAGCTTAAAACCTTTTAATTGCTCTAAAGTAAAATGTTTTAAATAGACATACAATATAGTAGGTGATGGTTTGGGGTGAATGCAATCTTGTTCCCATAATTGAGGCAGCGGCGTTCTAAAACCTCCCGACGGTGCTTTAAGATGCGTTATTCTTAAACTGGGAAAATAAATAATATCATAACCTGAATTCCGTAATTGTAGACCGAAATCAGTATCCTCTCCATAACCAAATTCTAATGCCTTATCAAAACGAATGTTTTTTAAGGATGGCGCAGCTACAAAACTATTTCCCGACCCAAAAATACCCGATTGATGAATGGTATTGAATATTTGAGTTTCACCCTCCTGCAAATAAGCAGTAGTTATAGCTTCTAAGCCATACTTTGTAGCGTTTTGTAACACATCCCGAATCAAATGTTGTCCAAAACGGTTGTCATCATCCCCAAGAAATACCCACTCACTTTCCACTAGATCTAAAGCTAGATTTCGGGCATTGCAAGCACCAGTTTGATGTGTAAAGACGTGTTTTACAACAAAAGGCCAGTTTTTTTCTTGCAAATATTCTAGTTCTGAAATACTATCAGGTACAGGATTTTGCTCAATCACAATTACATGTACAGGCAAATGAGATTGGGCAGCCAAATCTAGAAGTACATCATATAAATACACTTTCCTTCCCAAAGTAGGAATGATAACATCAATAGAAGGCAACTCTTGTGCATCTTGGTCAACATCTGCCATTAAGGACTCAAAACTAAGGTCCATATACAAGCGACTTTTAAAAAACAAGGCCTTTAAAAGAGGAAAAAAAGTCAATCGTTTTTCATAAACCAACATCATAAAAAATAAAAAGAACACCCATTGCTTTTTAAAATGCTGACTCACAAACTTAAAAGCTGCAAAGATACTAATAGGCTTTTCATGAATTACATCTTGATTATCAAACAATAATTGTGGTGCAGCATAACAAAACAGGCCTTTAATCATTCCTATTTTTGCAATAGAACACAAAAAATAATTCAAATTGACATCTGGTTTAAGCTGTGATTTATTGCGCTCTAGTACCGAGGCATGTATCACTCCCACGGTTGAGCTCATGCACCACGTAGGATAGGTAACGGTGTGATTGACTTTTATAAAGGGAGATTGCTCTATATAACCTACTAAATTTTGAAAAGGCAAATCTGCTGCTCCTTTGTAACTCAACATCACATTTTTATGCTTTGAAAGCGCATCTAAGACTGTTAGATTCAGTTTTTTCTTCACAGTTTCATGACACCAAACTATTTTTACATTTGGATTTTCACTAGCAATAAGAAATAATGTGTGCGCAATATTGCTTCTATTTAACTTTGAATAAAACAGAGGCGAAACTCCATCAACGGCAGTAACCTTGCTATCTCTATGATATACTATAATCACTTCTTAAGAATTGATTTATAAAATTGAATATTCTGCTCTACAATTTTTTCGATATCAAAATGTTCTTGTACATATAGGCTAGCATTTTTACCCATTTCAATACCAAGTTGCGGCTGCTCCAGAACAGTAAGAATACGATTTGCAAATTGTTGATGATCTGCAGGATGCACTAGAAAACCACTATCAGCATCCACCATCAATTCTTGCGCCCATCCAATATTGGTATTTACCACAGGTTTCTGCAAAGCCATAGACTCAATTGTCACCATTCCAAGGGTCTCTGCATAGCTAGGAAAAATACATACTTGTGCTAGTCTTATGTGTTTTTGGATGTCTTGATACGGTATTTTCCCTAAGTACGTTACGTTTTTTACGTCTTCACTGTCAAAACTTTGCTGTAGTAACTCCCAAGTAGAGGTTGCTCCCGTTGCCACATCGGATGCATCTCCGCCTATCAAAACCAGTTTGGCCTCTGGGAATTTCGTACGCACGATATTAAAAATAGCAGGCAATTCCAAAACTCCTTTTTTTCTAATAATGGTGCCTATGTACAATAACAGTCCGTTCTCAAATTGTGTTGGATTTGGATTTTGAAAATCTTCTAATGCCAACCCATAATGAATGGTTTTTACAGTTTTGTTTTTAATTCCAAATAATTCTTTCGATACTCTTCCTGCGTAAGCAGTGGGAGCTATAAACTCCTTGGCTTTTTTGACAGCTTGCTTTTCGAACCAAAAATTTTTCCATTTTTGTTTGCGCTTTTCAAGATGACAAAAATAGGTATCACTGCCATGAAAACGAATTACCAATGGCGCTTTTAGTTTCATAAAAGCAGTAATCCCTGTCCAATCAGGTGCTTCAAGAAGATCAATTTTTTCGGTGATTATCAAATCATTTACATAATCCTGAATGTATTTTCTATGCAAGTACCAGCCTAAAAATCGATATTTTTTTGATTTTAAAATATGTATCGTTACTCCATTTTCGTCAAGTTGAGCATTTTCCGCCTGACCATATACAATCACGGTTACCTTAATCTTTTGTTTAGCTAAAGCTACTACTAAGTTTTTAATACTTGTGCCAATGCCCGCAGCGTGACCCACTTGCTTATGAGGATATTCTGGCGTAAGAAAAGCAATGTGCATAAGGTATGGATTACAAGTTTAATGGCCAGTGTATTATTCTAACCCATCGACGTTTTATTCTGCTCTATTTAATTTTGTGTTCTTTACTGTTAAAAAAATCCTTAATTACAACTGAGGTAAACTTTCTAGCTCCTGCATCATTCAAATGGCCACAAGATGAAAAATATTGATCTCCAATCACCACATTTTCATAATTATGAATTTCAGGATATAATTTCTTTACTTTTTCAAAATAATTTATGCCTTTAGTATTGCTACACATAGGCGTCATGATAGCAATAAAGTTAATGTTATTCTCTTTACAAAGCTGTTTTATTTCTTCAAAGTATTTGTTTTTCAAAGGCTTTAAGTTGGTCAAATCATTCTTCATATTTGCCTTAGGATTTTTGTACAAAGGATAGTAGCCTAAGTGATCGAGTAATTTTGTAGGTTTATGAAACAAAACGTCATGCATTTCTCTAAAACCTATTTTTGCATCAAATGCTACATACCTATAAAACGGTACATAATACATGGATGCAAAATCAGTTTCATTCGAAAAATGATTTGCTATAGTTTGAGATTGATGCAAAAATGGTAGAAAATGTGATGAAACTCCTTCGTCACGCTTTTCATTGGAGAGATTCAAATCAGCTTCTAAAACTACATTTTTTATAACATACTTTTTTTCGATCATTAATTTTAATAGCAGTGAGGCTTCAAAAAGATGTCCACCACTCATTCCGTAATTAAAAGCGCGCAACCCTTTTTGTTCAAATAATGGAGTTACAAAATGATTATTTGCTCTTGAGGATCCCAAAATAACCACATCAAATTTTTGAGCTTTTGAGTTGTAAACCTGTTCTATCTTTCCTCTTGTGGAGGATTGCAAATAAACAGAGGTATACAAAACATCCAAGATCACTGCTAACAAAAGGAGTATCAAGAGTGTTTTGCCAATAAAAATTAAAAACTGCTTCATTATTCGTTTTTTCGAGGTTGAATTTGAGGTTTTCTTATCTTATTTATTTTTAAAACTGAAAATAAATAAATTCTTTATAATCAGCGTAAGTGCCTAGAGCTACAATAGCAACAAGACAAAGGCTCAGCCTTAAGTAACTGTATTTTCCAGAAATAGGTTCTACTTGCTGACGGTTTTTCCATTCTACAAGAACAAAAGCTAGTATCAGAACTACAATTTCATAGTTATACCTTTGATTCTCTAAATATTGTATTTCAAAAATACGATTCGAAAACATTCGTACGATGTACTCATAGGCAGCCTCGATAGATTTGGACCTAAAAAATATCCAAGCCAAACAGGTTAAAGCAAAAGTAGTCAGCATGCTAAAGAATACTTTAATACCGTTAAAATTCAAATTTAAACCAACCGTTTCCATATTCGAACGGTTGCGATTTAAAATCAATAATGGCAAAAAGTACAAGGCATTGATAAAACCCCAAGCAACAAAAGTCAAATTGGCTCCATGCCAAAAACCACTAACCAAGAAAATTATAAAAGTATTTCTAATTTTCATAGCCATACCTCCTGAGCTACCTCCTAGCGGAATATACAAATAATCTTTGAACCAAGAAGAAAGCGAAATGTGCCAACGCCTCCAAAACTCAGCTATATCTCTTGAAAAATAGGGATAATTAAAATTCCGTAACAAATCAATCCCAAACAATTTTGACATTCCCAATGCCATATCAGAGTAGCCCGAAAAGTCACCGTAGATTTGGAACGCAAAATACACAGCACCCAAAACAAGTGATAAGGTATTCATAGACGGGTAATTATCAAAAATAGCATTCGCATAAGTTGCGCAAGTATCCGCAATGACCACTTTTTTGACTAATCCCCACACGAACTGAAATACACCTTCTTTAGCTTTTTGATAATCAAAACTGCGCTTCACTTTTACCTGCGGTAATAAATGGGTCGCTCTTTCAATAGGACCAGCCACAAGCAAAGGAAAGTAACTCACAAACAACGAATAATCTACAAAATTATATTCGGCTTTGATGCGCTTGTAATAGATATCAATCACGTAAGATAAGCCGTGAAAGGTGTAAAAAGATATTCCTACTGGCAAGACCACATGGAGTAACAATGGACTGGTTTTAAAACCAAAACCATTTACCAATTGAGAAAACGAATCAGCAAAGAAATTGTAATATTTAAATATCCCTAAAAATCCTAAATTGATGGCTATACTGAGCCAAAACCAAAATTTTCGAGCCGTTTTACTACTGCTTTTTTCTATTTGAATCCCCGTGTAATAATCTAAAAATGTAGAGAAAATTAACAAAAATAAAAAACGCCAGTCCCAACACGAATAAAAATAATAACTCGCAATAATAAGAAGTGCATTTTGATAGGACTTGTTTTTATTACAAACAAACCAATACAAGATAAAAACAATGGGCAAAAATACCGCAAAGGCAAGTGAATTGAAAAACATATTAGTTTTTTAAAATAGTTTCTATGGTATCCCAAATAGTTTTAGACGCAACTGATGGATGATTTGACGCAACAATATCAAACCATTTTTTCCCTACTGAAACATTGGATACTTTTTGTTCTAAAATTTGTTCAACCAAGAATTCTAAATCTTTTTTATGGTTACAAAAAACGGCAGCATCTGGGCTGGGCATACTCCTAAAATGAACATAGTTATAGTTTTGACCTATATCCCGAATGCCTTTTTTCAATTGAGGTTGCTCGTAATTAAAATACAAACAGGATTTATTGTGCAATACAAAATCAAAAACAGTTGAGGAACACACATTGGCCACAAATTCCGAATGTTCACACACATTATACAACAAACCTAAATCAGCTTTTGTGGGTAAAATTTCATTCCATTGTGTTCCTTTGGAGGTCCACAAAGGATCTATCACAGCAATAACATCTTGGTATTGCTGTATTATTTTTTCATATCTCGTGGTAGTATCTACTGGGCATTTCCTGTAAATTATTCCTAGATCATGACCTTTAGCATTTAAACTTCGCACGGCTTGAGCCAAATCCTCTAAATAAAACTGATCCAGTGGTGAGGTAGTTTCGTCATCACCAGAAAAACAAATGTACTTTTTATGATAATCCAAATTATGTTGGTTACAAAAATCCATTCTGCTTTGTGCCAAACTCGTATCAAAATGAGGTTCAAACTGTGGAGTACCAGTTACAAAAACTTGATTTTCTTTGATAAACGGATAGTAAGTTAGTACTTCTTTTTTCATCAAATCACTCCACACACAATAGAAATCTGTTTCTATTAGCTGCATCGCCTTTGGAACATTGTCCCAAGAATATACAAAACCTACTGTAGGAATTCCTAAATCTTGAGCAGCTAGCAATGCGCTTATAGATTGTGTGGCACGCTGTGTGGTACAAAAAACAAGATCTGGTTTATGTGCTTGCAGCTGGGCTTTGCAGTACTGGTATTTTTTTGTGGAACGTTCTAAACTATTGATTCGTTTTCTAATGCGAATTATACCTACCTCAGAGGAGTTCAAGCCAATGAGTATTTGGGTAAAGACACTCTTTAAAATATTTTTGATTCCTTTGTAACTAAAAGGAAATTTATAAGTTGCGTAAACGGAATCCTTGAATTTTTTCTGTGAAACATCGAGTTCAACATGCTTTCTAGCTCGAGTGTACAAAGGAGTTAATGGATGTATTTTATGATTTTTGAGTGGTAATTCCTCATAACCCAATTCATTTTCAAGTGAAAATACCGTATTATTCCAGTACACAATGGTATTCCCGCGTTCCTCTCCCAATTCCTTAAACTGAGTAAATGCAAAATTGCGCAACCCTACTCCATCTGGAAAAAAAACAAAAACTTTTTTATTCATGTTACCCATTTACTTCAAAAATTCAAACTTTAAAATGCGATTTGGCATACGCATGCATACCCAACACACGATTTAAAAACAAAACTGTTTATCCTTTTTTATTCTTCAATTTATCTCTTTGTACTTGTTCAATTGGCAAAATATCCGTCGACTTCGTTGTCAAAGCTTGGTACACTGCTTTTAAATCTCGTATCAACTTACGCATACCCATTGGCTCAAGAGAGGCGGCATGATCGGTGCCTTTCCAAGTTCTATCCAGGGTATAATGGCGTTCAATAATAGAGGCGCCTAAGGTATAGGCGGCTACATCCACAGCAATGCCTAAATGATGACCTGAAAAACCAATTTGTTTTACTAGTCCTCCATATTTACTTTGCAAAGCATTAATTTCTAACAAACAAACACTGTCAAAAGGAACTGGGTATCCTGAAGTACAATTGTATAAAACCAAATCTTGATTGCGTTCTTTTTTTACGAAAAAGTCTACAATATCTTTCATTTCATCTTGCGTTGTCATTCCAGTCGAAATATGAATTTCCCCTTTGTAATGGTCGCATAACCATTCGAGCATGGCATAATTATTATTACATGCTGATGGAATTTTTATGAATTCAGGTTTTAAAGAGGCTATTTCTTGAGCCGATGTTACATCCCAAACTGATGTAGAATATACTAATCCTACTGATTCACAATATTCTTTTAGCTCAGCATGTTGTTCCACTGTGAATTCTAGATACTCTCGGTGTGCTCCATAAGTATCACCATAAGAATTGTCTCTATTGGGATGAGGCGAATTGTACTGCTCTATAGTAAGTAATTCTTTGTTGTTGCGTTTTTGAAATTTTACGGCATCTACATTACAAAAAATCTTTGCAATATGAATCAATTCCTTTGCAATAACCATATCTCCTTTATGATTACATCCTATTTCAGCTATTACATAAGGTGCTTTGTATGCCTTCATTTTTTTTATTTTAGTAAGCAAAGAAAATTATTTTTTTCCTAAAAACGATTACTTTGCCGTATTAATATTTGGCTAAAAACAACACCTCAACTCTATTGCTTTCGCAACATACATCGAACCTTACAAAAACATCTGGCTTTACAAATGCCATCTCCTTATTTGTATTTCTTTTCGTATTGTATCATAATGCCGTTTAAGTAGATGCTTATTTTTAAGAGTAGCGCAGGTTGTATTTCATAATGCGCTCACACACTTCCCTAATGGCGCCTTGAGCAGATGCTTGGGTCAAAACATAATCCGCATGTTGTTTTACTATTTCAGTTCCATTAGCTGGACAAAAAGACCAACCTACACTACAAATGTTGGCCAAGTCATTCACATCATCACCTACATACGCTACTTGAGAATAGGAGGCTCCCTTAGTTATTAAAAATTGTTCCAGAAATGAATATTTGTCTTTGACTCCCATAAAACAATGTTCTATCTGCAATTTTTTCATGCGGGTTTTTACCAATTCGGAGTTTTCAGAGGTCATAATTACAACTTCTACTTGATTTTGTCTGATTATTTCAAGTCCCATCCCATCACGCATGTCAAAATACTTCATCAATTCCCCATCAGCTCCATAGTATACACCACCATTGGTAAAAACACCATCAACATCCAGAACCAAATAGGATATTTTATTATGCTTTTTACTTTTTTGTAAACGATGAGCCAGCAACTGGGTTACAATTTCCCAATCTGCAGTTGAATCAATTTCCGTGTAAGACTCTTCATCCATCTCCACAAGTCCTATGTTGCCACTTATTCTGTTTTTTGAACGTGCAAAAGCGGCTTTGGTAGTGGCATATACGGCACCGTTTTCAACCAAAAGTCCTTCAAAATCTTGGCGTCTAGGCCTGTTGTAGATGTCATAATTTTGTGGTTTACCCGATGCATCCCAAATAAAACGGTGTGTTTTAACCACTGTAAGAGCTGCATCATAAGATTCCTGCTCTACTTTGGCTAAAACGGTATTAATTGCTACTCGTTGCGTTAAAGGTGACGTTGCCTGAAGCAAGCACAAAACATCATAATCATGAGCAATAAGCTGAGTAAACTCAGTCATAACACTTTCGGTTGAGGCAGTGTCCGATGCATTCTCATCAGTTCGCAAGAGTGCTTTTACTTTTGAACTCCAATGGTATTCTTTTTCTATGTAATGAATGATTTCTGTATCATCTGTAAACACATATATTTCATCTAAATTTGAAAAAATAGCTTCACTCAAAACCCAAGAAAACAAGGGTCTCCCCAACATTTTTTTCTTGTTTTTTCCTGGTATTCCTTTAGAGTTTTTGCGTAGCGGAATCAAACCTATTTTTTTCATTTCAGGTAATTTTTATTTTGTATAAAGGTACTTATTTCATTTGTAAAAACTTGGGCGGCTTTTTGTTGTAAATGGGATTCGTCATGAAAACTAGCTTCGTTTTGATAAATCGTATTCAAGGTATTGTAAACCATAACATCATGTGCAGGCACCATTTTTAAAAACCGCTTGTAAAATTGTTTGTCGAATGCCCCATAACTGGGCGGAAAAACATAAACTATTTGTATCTTATTTTTGAAACACAATTGTTGTAACGCCTTAAAAGCGGTGAGTTTTTCTGTATTTTCTAAAGATCTATTGTACAATTGAACCGAATTTTTTTTACCAATAAAAGAAACTTTTCTGTTATAAAAGGGCATGGAACCCCAAGCATCAATTTTTCCGTCAAGCGGAATAGCTACTTTCGATACCGAAAAATTAGATCTATTGAGACGCGCCAAACAAAAAACCCAAGAAAGCACATTTTTTTCTTTTTGACGGATCAACTCTTGTGTGATATAATTGTATTTAGCTAATGGATACAAACGATCAAAACGAAAATTAAGTGTTTTTTCATTTACAAATTCATGCGGATTATCAATGGTTAAGACTACCATTTTCGGCTTTTTATTATATTTCAATACTGATTTTAATACAAAATAATGAAACCTAACATCTGATCCAGGATAGGAAAGATTGTATGTACTGTGGCTTGTTTTGCTTTCTATCTGTCCTGCCAAAATATTATTAGCGCCTCTTGAAGACCCTAAAATCAATACGTCTTTGTTCATCTTTCCTTTTAATACTTGTTCTAAACGCGTGTCGTACTCCAGTGTGGGCGCATGATGCAAGAAAAAATAAAACAACTTATCCACCACAAAAAAAGTAGCTAAAAAAAGGACACTATGGAGGATAAAACGCCGCATATTAAAATTGAAAATAGATGAATTGTTGTTCTACAGGACTACTAAATACAAAAATGAGAATTAAAACAAAACTTATAAAAAACCATCTAATTAGTCTGTTCCCTTGTAAATTAAAGTTTTCTAATGCAAATGCATTCCTACGACCAAACCATTCTACAGTAATACAAAATAAAATCAGGACTAAGACATTGGTTGGACGTACACTGGGTATTGTAAATAAAGAAATTGAAAAAATACCCGAAATATAATCAATAGCAGCAGACAAAGAATTGGCCCTAAAAAAAACCCACGCAAGAGTTGTCATTAAAAAAGTACTTCCCATTTGAAAAACCTCCTTAGCACTAGGCCATGTATTTGAAAAAGCTACTATCTCAATATGTTTTCGATTTTTTTGCGCCAGCAACAAAGGCACAAAATACAAGGCATGCAAAAGCCCCCAAACGATAAACGTCCAATTGGCTCCATGCCAAAAACCGCTCAATAAAAAAATGATACAAACATTTCGGATTTTAAAAAAACGAGAGCCTGAACTACCTCCCAGTGGGATGTACACATAATCTTTGAACCAAGAGGATAATGAAATGTGCCAACGACGCCAAAACTCCGCAATATCTCTGGAAAAATAGGGAAATGAAAAATTTTGAAGCAACTCTAATCCAAAAAGTTTTGAGGTTCCTAATGCAATATCTGAGTAGCCACTAAAGTCGCCATAAATTTGGAAAGCAAAAAATAAAGCTCCTATAAATAAGGTGCTTCCGGATTCCTGTGGTGCATTATTAAAAATTCCATTGGCGTAAAGCGCACATTGATCAGCAATCACAATTTTTTTAAACAATCCCCACACTATTTGGTACAATCCATTTACTGCTTGCTGGTATGAAAATGTTCTGTTTTTTTTGAGTTGGGGTAATAAATGGGTGGCTCGCTCAATAGGCCCAGCAACCAAAAGGGGAAAATAAGATACAAATAAGGCATAAGCTATGGGGTCTTGCTCTGGAACCAGTCGTTTTTTATAAACATCAATCACGTAAGATAGTCCGTGAAAAGTGTAAAATGAAATTCCAACTGGCAAAATAATTTTCAACACGTACAAATCAATATCCCAACCCAACACCTGCAGTGCTGACTGCATTGAAACTGCAAAAAAGTTATAGTATTTAAAAATTCCGAGGAAAGAAATGTTAATTCCGATGCTTGACCAGAACCATATTTTCCGGACTTGTTCTGATTTTGAATTTTGCATTTGTAACGCCGATACATAATCTAAAGCCGTTGAAAACAATAACAATCCAAGAAACCGCACATCCCAACAAGAATAAAAATAGTAACTGCACAACAACAAAAAAATATTTTGAGCCTTACTTGATTTACCCAAAACATACCAATACACCACAAAAACTATGGGTACAAATAAGGAGTACATGAGGGTGTTAAAAAGCATATTAGTAAGGCATATTTTTTAATTTTTGAATAGCTTTAAGCGTTTTCTTTTGAATAGGAGATCTGTATTTTAAGGTATCAAAAAAAGTAAATATCATGTGTCCAACAGCGCGCCAGTACAATTTAAAAAAAATAAAATCAGTACAAGCATAACGTTTAAAATTATGAAAAAGCAAGCGTGCTATTACAGGCAAAGGATTAGGATAATAGACTAGATAGAGTTTAAAACTATTGCGGAACTGTCGTTCAAATCGGAAGTAATTCTTGCCTTGCAATTTTCTTTTTTCGCTGTCAATTCTATGATTGACTACAATATCATGTGCAAAAAATATAGTATAGCCCGTATCCAGAACCTCAAAAGCCACGCAAGGTTCCTCACCATAAATATCGATCCACGTAGGGAACCCATTGGTAATGGCGTATACTTTTTTGGCTATAGCAAAACCACAACCTACAAAATCTTTAGTGTAAAACGATGTTTTATTTTTTGCTTGAAGCAAAGCTAAATCATCTGTTGGGTAAATTCCTTTAACTTCCTGAAAAGCCAAGATTCCCAGTTGAGGATTAGTCTCAAAATGCTGTTGTACCTTTGGGATAAAATCAGCACTAATAGGATGTGCATCATCATCAAGACCAATGAATAAAGTACCCACAGCTTTTTGATACAAAATAGCTCTTGCCGGAGAAGCACTAATACTATGATCCCAAACGGTCCATTTTACCCAATCAAACTCTGTAACCAATGCCTGAGTAGCCACACACCCATCAATAAATACTAAAACTTCATGCTTATCAATTGTCACAAGATTTTGCAACCGTGATAGCGTATACCGCAATTCATCGGGTCGGTTTTTAGTAACAATTAAAAAGGAGATATCCATAATGTAGTAAAGCTAAACCGTAATTGAGTCGTACAAATGTACTATTTGTGATTGCAATACTGCTCTATCATAGTTTTTAGTACAAAAGGCAACATTGTATTTTTGTGCTTTTTCCCTGAGGGCAGTGTGCTGCAAAGAATTTGTTATATGATGCGCAATCTCCGTAACATCCAACGGATTTTCAATCAAAAGCCCATTTTTTTGATGTTCTATAATTTCAGAGGTAGCTCCGCCAGGATTAGATTGAATAGGAAAAGCGCCCATACCCATAGCCTCAAGTAAACTATTGGGCATACCATCTGACAGGCTGTTACCAAGGTACAATATGCTTTGCCCCATTTGTTTCAACAGAATTTCATTTGGCACAAATTGATTCCTGGGTTGTATTTCAACATCGTAGTTTTGGAGTTTTTTTGAATTTTTAAAAAACGCCTCCACCACAGCATCAGCACTAAAAACAATAATTTTTTTATCCGAAAGCAACACAGGATCAACTAGTTCTAGTGCCTTCCCTATTTCTAGTGCTTTCCCTACCTCATCATCATATCCTTTTACAATAATACAGTTTCTTTTGTGCCAAGGCAATATTTCTTTTTTAGGATATGCAATTCCACCATTTCCAGGATAGACTCCTAGAAAAATATTTCGAAACTGATTTTGTAGTGCAAGCTTGTAATCTCTATGACAATCCGTGATTAAATAATCCACTCGTTTTAAAAAGCGATGCACGTTTTGTGATGAAAGACCCATTTCTTTATGATAAAACAAATCACTTCCCCAAGAACTATATATCAAGGGAATATTGGAATATTTTTCCATTACTTCAAGAATAGGTATTCCAGCAAGTTGCATTTCAAAACACTGCACTACATCAGGTTTGATTTGCTGCAACTGTTTTTCAAAAACTTCAGCAAGCTTGCGTTCGTTAATTTTTTGAATTTGGCTATACCCTTTCGGGAATCGAGACTTGATGAAGTGTCTCAATGGAAAATCCCACATCAACTTCCAACCTTTAATTTGGTGTACCCATTGAATTTTCTCAACTAAACCTCCGCCATCAGTACTATCAAACCAAAATACGTCATGCCCACTATCTTTCAATTGGTTCACCCATTGAAAAAAATGATGATTGGGAATGGCTACCATGAGTATTTTCATGAGGTAAATTTAGATCCGTTATTTATGAAACAAATAAAAATTGGAGCATCTTAGTATTGCTTACTCCAACGTTTGTTTAAGGAATAAAAATACATTTTTACCACGTGCCAATTCGATTTTAACTGCAAAATATTTTTCAGGAAGCATATGAATCCTTTTCTAAATTTACCCTCCATGTTGTAACTCGTCATGCGATTCACTTTTAGGCGCCTCAAACTTTTTACAATTGAGTTTTGATGTGGTGCAAAAGAGTGATCCTGTACCATACATTCTAAAATTCCTATGTTCACCTCAAGAAGTGAACTACTTGTGGCAATGATGGGTGACGAAACTCCAATACCAAGCCTGTACATGGCAGTATAATCTTGTAGAAAGTACAGTTTACCTCCGTTTCTTAAAATCCATAAATAAGTAGGCCAATCGCCGTATGGAAATTGCAAGATCCACTGAGGTAATGGATCAAATTCTAAATAATTCCGAAAGAGCACTGTAGCTGAAGTAATTAAATTATCATACACTAGATCCTCAAATGTAAACTCCATTTTATTGCGTAGTTTTTTAACTTGCTCTACATCGCCATTAGGATGCAGCAACTCATAATTTGTAGCAACAATCGAAAAATCTGGATTTGCTTCAAGAAAATCAACTTGTTTTTGCAATTTGAAAGCATCAGTCCAATAATCGTCACCATCACAAATGGCAATATAGGTACCATTGCAGGCTGCAACAGTTCGCATATAATTAGCAATTAATCCTTGATTGTAACCTAAACTTGGTAAAAGTTTAATAGTGTCAGGAAATTTTTTGGCATAATGCTCACAAATTTCACGAGTCTTATCAGTGCTATAATCCTCTCCAAGAACTAGCTGATAGGTGAAATTTGTTTTCTGCATCAACACACTTTCAATAGTCTGGCCTATAAAAGCTTCTTGATTGTAGGTGAGCATAAAAATACTGACGGTATAAGCTGTCATTACTTGGTTGATTTTAAAATAGAAAAACCAAAAAATGTTTTGCAAAAAGCATTTAGCACAAATCTTTTATTAGTTAATTTACTGGCTAAATTATCATGCTCTCTTACAAATTTACAATACTGAAACTGATATAAGTCGCTGTATTTCTTGGCGATATAGGATCTGGAAGCCAATTTCATTTCAGGTGTAAACTTTTTAATCATTGAATTTTTTGAAACACGGTATTGAAATGTAATTGAATCTATAAAATAGAACTTTGCCTGAATAGTTCCAAAAGCCAACCATAAATCCCAATCTTCGAGTCCATCATAAGGTAAATTTTCTTCATAACCGCCTACTTGCTCCCATGTTGATTTTCTAAATATAGCACAAGCATCAATGTAATTGTCCAAAAGCATTTTCTCAATATTATAGGTACCAATGTTCCAAACACCTGTTTTTTCACCAATAAACAAAGCATTTCCGTGAACCACATCAATTACGTTTTGTGCTTCTAGAATTCCAACTGCATTTTTTGCAAAATCTGGCATCACTAGGTTGTCTGCATCTAAAGGCAATATGTATTTGCCTTGCGCTCTTGTAATTCCATAATTTCTAGTTTTACCCAAACCCTCGTTGGGTTTTGAAAAATAATGAAATCTACTATCGTTTTTAACCCATTGCAAAGCAATATCTTCAGTATAATCTGTAGATCCATCATTCACAATTATTGCTTCCCAATTTTGAAAATCCTGGGCAAAGACAGATTGCAACGTTTCCTTTAAAGTAACTGCTGCATTATAACAAGGAATAATGATACTTAACTTATTATCCAACTCTGTCATTCGAAAAAATATTTTTATTTAACCCAATTGTTGTTTCACTGACCTCAAAAATAAAGAATCCATTATTTTGCAATACCGTGTGAATTTCATCTCGGATATTAAACTCATCATGAATTTCTATAGCAACTACTTGTGTTATCTTTAAAAACGATACATCTTGTCCTCTTTTAAATATAAACCGTTCTGCCCCTTCGATATCAATTTTTAATAGCGAAATATATTCCAAATTATTTTCGCTTATAATTTCATTAATAGTAATACCTTTTATTTCACCGCCTTCATCTTCTTTCGTAGTAATAGCCCAATCCTTTTTGTCACCATATTCCCTCTCAATGATATATTTACTATTTGCCTTTTCACTTAGTGCTCGGTTATAAATAGTAACATCATCACTGTTAGACAAAAGGCTGACATTTTTTTGATACATATCAAAATTAGACTTTGATGGCTCAATACCGTAAATTTTAACGTTCCTTAAATATTGAGAGAAAAAAACAGATGTATATCCCACATTAGCTCCTGCATCGATTATTATCTTTTCTTTTTGAACATTTAAATTAAAATCTATGAGATTCAAGACAACATTGTATTCCTTAAAATTAAATATTTGCTTAAAGACTTCGTAATCGCTATGCTCTTGCCCCCTAAGCAATAGTGTAAATGAGTTAGCGACTTTTAGCACATAGAAATATCCCTTTTTTTCAAAATGGGTAATGAGATTATTGGATCTTAATAAACTCTCAAATCGCTGCTCTTCAGTCTGCTTTAAAGGAATAAGTATGCGGTATATTTGCCTTAATTTTTTTAAATTCATTTTACATTTTCTATTGCGAATTTTTTAATATTTATTTTTTTGTTCTAATGCCTTTTTCTCTATACAATGCCAAGAAATAAATCCCAAAATAATTGAAATTAAAAGGGAAAACGCCATTAAAGAATATACTTTGGGTTTAAAGAGATGCACAAAGACCTGCTGCACCGGGAAGCTATAAATATAAATACCATAAGACCAGTCTCCGTATTTCCCAAATGTACTAAAAAAACGAAGAGGAATAAATCCCAACGATAAAACTACAACCGGAAAAACGATATGTTTTACAGTGCTATAAACTTCAAAGTAAATGGCTAAAAGTAGTATTACAACACTAATAAACAGTATCACAACAGAAACCTTTTTTTCAAATTGAATAGAAGCCAGTAAACTCCCCATGACAAAAAAAGTTCCTAAATTAAAAAAGTGATATCCTTGCAGGTATAACAATTGCATTCCTGCCACCCGTTCTAAAAAAAAAGTATAAACAACATAGAGCAGCACCATCACAACCGCAAGTAGAACTGAAATCAATTTTTGATACGCTCGAAAATAAAATAATAGTGCAATCAATACATACAAACTAAACTCATATTGTATGGTCCAAAGTGAACCATTGATGGCATGGTAAGAATTAGTATCAAAAACACCTTTAACTGTAGATTGAAATCCGTACAACGTCATGTTTCTAGGAACATAGGTGTAATAATCCCATTGTGTAAATATCGTAAAGCCTTTAACATGAAGGAACGGAATCAAGAGCAGTGTAACACATAATACGCCAAGCAAACCGGGAAAAATACGTAGAATTCTGTTCTTAAAATACGTTTTTAAACTACTCGCCCGCTGTAAACTTATAAAAATAAAATACCCACTAATAACAAAGAATCCACTTAAACCTATTTGAGAAAAAGACAGTTGTCCCGCAGTAATTTGCCACATCCATTCTGCTGATTCTGGCGTTCCTGATAAAGCATAGGAGTGCGTTATGACTACAAATAAGGCAAAAAGAAATCGTAGAAAATTAAAATTATTTACGTTTGCTTTCAATTCACTCCATTTTTTTAGGTTTATTACTCCAGAAACGCAATAAAAAAAACAACTTCAAAAAAGTGTACTTTATACTTAGGAAAAAAGATGTGGCACTGGACCACAAACTCCCTAAGAAACTTTTAAAAATCGATTTAAATGTAACATCCTCTCCCCACAATTGATAATTCCCAACCACATCATTTCGGAATCTAAAAAATAACTGTTTGGGTGTTCGTTTGATTTCATAGGCAAAAACAACAGGAGCAAACTCAATGTCATAGCCTGCTTTCAAAACCCGTTTGGTCCATTCTTTATCCTCAAAAGTAGCTACATCTTCTCTAAAAGGATGTTGTTCCCAGACCGCTTTGCTAAAAGCTGAACCTGCAAAAATTAATCCTGACTTATTTGGATCAACAGAGGCAGGGATGGCGTTGATATAATTTCTATAATCATTGGGTTGATGCAAACATCTTACTCCTGCTAAATTAGGATTTTGGTCAAATTGATTTTGAATAACCTTAAAAAAATCAGGACTTACAGGGTAGGAATGAGCACTAAAAATAACAACAATATCATTTTTAGCTTCAGAAGCACATACATTGGCGCTACCGCCAAAACTAAAATTGGTAATTGTTACAAATCGAGCTCCAAAATGCGCCGCCACTTTTTCACTATCATCAGTCGAGAGGTTATCTACAACAATAATCTCATTAATATCTGTAGCATAACGTTTTGTTAAGTTTTTTAACAAAAAAGACAAAGCAGGAGCTTGATTTTTATTTCTAATGACTACTGATATGTTCATGTCTTTTTTGATTTTAAGATCAATTTTGTTAACCAACGGTAAGGTTGTAAAATTAATTTCCCAATTTTATATTCTTGACTGTTTTTATAGGTATCATGACCTGTACGTTGAACTTTTAATTCAAAGAATAGCACTTCCATACAATTCTCAAAATTACGGATGTACAACTCTTTATGCTTGATAAATAAAAATTGTTTCACCTCTTCTGCATGATGTTGAATTGTATTAGTCAGCATTGACTTCTTAGTCTTTCGGTAATAAAATAAAAATTCAGGAATTATTTTGTACGTCCATCCTTGTTTGGTACAATTTAGCCAAAAGTCCCAATCTTCAAATCCTCTTTTCATTGTTTCATCATATCCACCTACTTGTTCCCAGCATATTTTTCTGAACAAAGAAGTGGCTACTAATTGATTGACAAACAGTAACGAAGTTACATTATCTCCTATTGGTTTCAATTGATTAACAATGTTATTTGTAGTACCCGAGAAAAAAGCACTATAACAACTTACTATTCCTAATGCTGGGTGATCCCTCAAAACGGGAACTGTTTTGTTTAAATAGTCTGGATGCAATACATCATCAGCATCTAGCGGTAAAATAAATTCTCCCTTGCTATGTTTTATTCCAGTATTACGAGCACTAGACAAACCTGCGTTGTCTTGATATACATACTTAAACCGGGTGTCTTTAGCACACCATTCTTGTGCAACAATTGCTGTATTATCAGGACTACCATCATTAACAATAATACACTCCCAATTGACATAGCTTTGGTCTAAAACCGATTGCAAAGAATCCTTTAAAAAATAAGCTTGCTTGAAGCAGGGCACGATGATAGATACTAGTTCACTCATTTTTAAAATCGATTTAAAAATCTTAATTGAACCAACAATTTTATAATTCTTGATTTTTTAAAGGTAGCTACTATATTTTTATAGTACACTGCCTCAGTACTATCTTGCACAAACAAGGCGTATTCTTGTTGTAAAACCTGCTGTTTTTCATGTTGCTTTATGCCTCGATTGGCTGGATCCGAACTCATACCACCAATATAAAACGTAGATAAAGTGCTGTCTACTTTTTTATAAGATACCTGTAATTTGCAAATACTATCTATAAAAAATTTCCAATCGGATAGAATTTTAAAATCTTCTTTGTAACCTTTGGTTTGTTCCAAAACACTTTTGGCTATAAAAGTCGCGGGATGCGGCAAGGTATCAGTAACAAAATATGAAAAGGACAAAACCTCTGGATAGTCTTTAATAAAGGTCGAGTTCCCTTCTACTACTTGTAAATTAAAATAAATAATGGCTTGGTCTGTAATTTGATGTTGCTGCTGTTCTAGCACCGTGTTGGAATACAAATGATCACCACTATTTAAAAAAAGTAGATAGGTACCCTCTGCTTTGGCAATGCCTTTGTTCATGGCGTGGTACACACCTAGGTCTGGCTCGCTAATCCAGTATGAAAATTGATGCGATTTACTTTCTAAAAACGCTACACTCCCATCGGTAGAGCCCCCATCAATCACAATATGCTCGAACTCCTGCCACGTTTGACTGCCCAAGCTTTCAATCGTTTTTTGCAATCCTTCCAGATTATTATAGTTTACGGTTATAATGGAGATTTTTAACATTTAATAGTTATTAACTGTTGGTAGATTTTAAAATTGATCTAAATAAATCAATATATCTTTCTGATTGTATCGCTGTAGCGTATTTATTCAGAGCATTTTGTCTAATCCTTTCTCTATCGAAACAATTTACGTTGGTCAAAAATTTATTTAAAGTTAATACCAATGAATCAACACTTATTTCCTCTGCTAAAAATCCATTTTCTCCATCTTGAATCATATCACGTATACCGCCAACAGGAAACCCTATAACGGGAGTTCCACAGAATAATGATTCTAGAACGGTGTTAGGTAAATTGTCCATTAATGACGGTATAACAAAAACGTCTGCAGCTGAATATGCAACAGCCATCAAAATTTCATCATTTATAGGACCTAATTCTACAACATTTTTAATTGATTCAAGACTATTTTTTTTGGAACCAATCGCACACAAAACTATATTAGAATCTTCAATTCTTTCAAAGGCTCGTTTTAAGTAAAGAAAACCTTTTCTATTATTTGAAATGGATTCTGCGGCAAACAAAACAACTTTCTTATCTTGAGGAAGATTTAGTAAATCTTTTGAATAATTTTTATTTTTAGGGCTAAAAATCTCACTATCTAAACTGTTAGGAATATAATGGATTTTTACATTTTTGAAAATTTCACTTTTTTTAGCTTCTTCCTCTATCCATTTTGAGGGCGCAACAACTGTTAAATTTGAAATTTTTGAGATTGCAAGTTTTTTGACAGCTAAATTCTTATTTGCTAATCTAATTTCCTTATCAGATACACTACGTTTAACTGGAAAACCTTCTTCATCTAGTCCTAAAAAAGTTTCACAATAATGTTCACCACCTGTAAAGGGGTTCATATCATGAAGTGTCCATACAACAGGCTTTTTATTTTTTTTAAAAAAAGTTTGATAATCTAAAAAATCAGCAACCCAATGTAAATTAATTACATCTGATTCTTCATAAAGACTGTTTTTAGTTATATCACAATCCGAATGAGGAAAACTAAACATTTCTAAATCTTTGTTTCTTTCCCTCAAGAATTCCTGATTTTTATTTCGATACAATTTTAATTCCTTCAAAGTTCGCTTGACAATTCTTCGCAACAAGTTATAAAAAGGCAGATTTACCTGAGTAAAAGAAGCAGATTTATACCAATTATTCGTTTTATGACGAAGAAGAACCTGAGATTGCACTCCATTAGAAATCAAGCCAAGATGTAATCGCTTGCTAGCTATAGCCGCTCCTCCTTTATCAAATGTATTTACAATTAAAACTTTCATTTAAATTTTTGTAAAAATAACGTTAACAGTATGACCATGAATTTTATACCTAGTTTTACTTACAAAAAATTTAAAAATTTTTTTAAATGTATATCTATTAAAAATTATTTTGAATATCTTATTCTTACTGATGAAATTGTTAAAAACTGATGAAATATACCAATCAAAATGATAATCTTGTAACGGTTCATAAGTTACTTTATCAACCTGCAAATTAAATATATTTACAAGATTTGTCAACGACTTTTTGTTCCATAACCCCATATGATGTGGTGGAAAATTAAGTAGACCACCTTTACTATACTTAATAAATGAATCATTGTTAGGTACCGAAACTACTAATTTACCTCCTTTTTTAAGGCAATCAATTTGAGCCGTAATAAAAGCGTTGACATTTGAAATATGCTCTAATACTTGGAATGAGCAGACTAAATCATATTTTTCATAATTATTTATAGAGTGCATTTCTACAGTCTCTGGAAGAACATTTAAATTATTTTTTTTTGCTTTCTCCACACTCTCTAAATTTAACTCCAAACCATAAACGTCAAAACCAGCTTTTGATAAATGTTGCATAAAACCTAACCCCCCACAACCAACTTCTAGCACTTTTTCATTACCCTTCAACAAATTCATTGTCATTTCATGCTCCCACTTCCATGGCATATAATACCAATCAAATTTCTGTAACGATTCATAAAACATGCCATCTCCATCAATCCCAAATGGGTAAAAAAATCGATATTTTGTACTTTCGCATTCATATACTTTAACCTCTTTAATTCCGTTAAAATATTTTTCAACATTAATATTAAATTGTTTTTGATAACCAAGTACTAGTTCATCAACTAAGATCTTATCTTTCAAAAATGCTTTTGATTTTAGATCAAGTGTTGATTGAACGCAATCGATTTTTATTTTACTCATAATCAATTTTTTTGATACAATTTTATTTAACAGGACTTATAATATAAAAAAATAACTCTATTTGAATAAAAGATACCCTAATAAAACATTCGCCATTATGAAAAATCTTTAATTATTTTATCTTGCTTCCTAAAGTTTGTAAAAAATTGTTTTACTAACCTTCAATTGCCAACTGATAGGACAGTTATCATTAGAACTTCGATAAAAGCTTTTTTGACTTTAATAGAAGTTTTTTTCTTATATTTTTCCAAGAATATTTATGAACAATATGAAACATATTAATAGACGTGTATCTATCCGCTTTTTTATGTAATTCAATTTTTTTTGGGTGCTTTATACAGCCAATATCATTTGTGGTCATATTCGCAAAAGTACTTTCTTTTTGTAAAGTGTGTGTTGCGTTATCACCAAAACCAATATTTGAAATTAAATTAACATTAGGTAAAATAGTTAGCCTTTCTAAATTCCACAAAGTAAACAACCATTGATAGTCCCATATATGGACAAAATCTCCATTTTTTGCATCTTGAAATTTACATAGCCAATAATTCTTAAAAACTAATCGGTTATCAATATTTCTAATTCTGTTATTAGATATAAAATCTTCTAACTGTGTTAATTTAAAATCATAATTGACCCAAGCTCTTCTCCATGTAGCCCATCCCCAATTATGAGAATAAATTGAGAAGTAGTAAGATGCATTTCCTCTTTTTATTCCATTTTGAAAATTATTACCACTTACTACGCTTATATTTTCACAATATTCATATTTTTCTAGCAATGTTTCACAATATCCAAAAAAACTTTCATGTGGTAAACAATCATCTTCTAAAATTATTCCCTTATCTACATGCTGAAAAAACCAATCAATAGCTGAACTAACTGCCAAACCACAGCCTAAATTCTCCTCTCGAAATAGTGTATTTATTTCGCAATCCCAATCTATAGATTTAATTACAAGATCTCTAGTTCTTTTACAATTTTCAAGATCTTGCTCATTACCTTGCCGAGGACCATCAGCAGCCACAAATAAATATCTAGGTTTTTGTTTTTTTATTTCTAAAAAAACTCTTTGTGTAATTTCAGGTCTGTTGAAAATCAAAAATAGTATGGGTGTATTTAGCATTATTACAGCAATTTATTGTTTTTTTTAGGTACAAATGAGACCCAACTCGATTTATCTATATAAAAATGAGAATAATTTTTGTCTATATCTAATAAAAGGAAAATATTTAACACTCAACATTGAAAAAAACAAATTAGAATTAGGAACAAAAAGTACAAACCAATATTTAATATCCACACATAATGCGTTATTTTCTTTCTGTTTTACGATCCATATTCTTTTTAACAAATCGTCTTGTATCTTGTAAATTACTTTATTGTTGGAACACCACTTCAGCAACGATTCATACATTTTCATAGTATAAATTTTATACAAATCAATATTATCACATACATTGTCATCATGAACTCCTCGCATAGCGACAGGCGAATCTAAAATTCCAGATTCCAAACGAGATTTTATAGCTATTTTCCACAATAATTCAGTATCTTCGGCAACCTGTAATTCCTCATTAAATAGACCTGCTACTCCGAAAACCTTTTTCTTTACAGTTAATCCATCAATAGAAAAATGGCCATGTTTCCCACTGATTAAAGCATCAAAGAGAGCATCAGGGGCAATACGTTGCCTTACAGTAAATAACTCATTTTTCTTTTCTAAATCAGTGACAGGATCTCTATAAAAATCTGTACCAATTGCATTATAAACTCCATCACAAGCAGCATTTTGTGCAAACAGTTTCATATCGTTTGTAAACCGGTTTTCGAGGTAATAATCGTCGGCATCCAAAAAAGCGATGTATGTTCCTATTGCATGTTGTAAACCCAGATTACGGCTCGCTGACCGACCTTTGTTAATTCTTTGAGGGTGAAACAGAAGAGTAACACGAGTTGTAGTAGACGCTATGCTTTGTAAAATTTCATCTGAGCCATCAGTACTGCCATCATTAACAACTAATACTTCCAAAACTTCAGGTTGTTGCAATGCCGAAAAGATAGCTTTTTCAACGTATAAAGCAGCATTATAAACTGGAATGATTATCGATATTGAAGGGTTTATCATTTTTTATTTATTTTGTTTGGCACGTATCATCCTTCGTAGAAAACGCATTCCATTGTAAAATTCCCCAATCTGTAAAAATTGAAAAAAAACTTGAAAAACATTTTTTAATGTTACTGCGTTTTGTTCTTTAATAAGAATTCCAAATTCAAAAAGGAATTGGATTTTATGTTTCTTTAAGAACTTAAATTTAGAATTTAAAACTATAGTTTTAAAAAAAAGAAATCTTGCTTTTTGTTTTAAAAATTGATTATCGGTCCTTCCTGAAATATTTAGATGAGAGAGCCTTATAATAACAGTAGAATGATTTACTGTATAAATGGATCCGCAATTTGAAAATTCTAACCAAGCTAAATCATCAGCATGCCAAGCTAATGGAAAATTTTTAAATTTGAACTCATCAAAACTTTCTCTACTAAAAATATATTCAGAAAGTGAACTTCTAGTTTCACAATTATAGTGTCTATAATATGCGTTTGTTGATAATTCAATAACTGGATGTGTATAAATCATATTGTTAGACTCTCCTTTTGCGTTGACCACTTTTGTAGCAAAACGTACTACTTTAATTTTTTCCTTTGAGATTATTCCTAGATGCTCAAAAAAATCCTGAACCACATTAGGAGTCAAGTAATCATCATCTCCAAGAATCATAATCCATGGCTCTTCATGGGTTAATGCTATACATCGTTCCCACTGTTTAGAAAGTGCTACACCTCCATAATTTTCATCAAAACGATGATACATCATGTTCAATTGAGACTTGTACTGATCTATTAATATGCTAGGATCTTCGGGACTAGCATCGTCACCCACATAGACTTTAAAACATTGATTTGTTTGCAACGCTAATGATTGCAAAGTAGCTTCAAAAAAAGTGAGTTTGTAGTATGGTATGACAATGGCCAGCATAAAGGAGAAGGTATGAGTAAAATCTATTTTTTATTTTTTTCAAGCTTGATCTTAGACGCTACTTGATAATAATCTACTTTTAAATTAGTTTGCAAAGTACGGTATTTCTGTTCGTTTCCCAAAAGCAGTACACCGCTGATTCTAATACAAAAGTGGTGGTGTGTACCTGAGATGAACTTTTGTTTTCTATAGTAATTGGCTACAAAATTGCTGATTTTCTTTTTCTAAATTTTCAAATCATCCATTGACTAACAAATTGTGAGTTGGTTTCAAAATAGTTGAAAATGCTGCAGGGATTGAAAATACATTTGAACTGCTTTTTCTGAAATCACATGCAAACAAGGAACAATAAATAAGAAACCGGTTTTCATTAGCTGTTGCGCATGGCAATACTATATCTTATATTTATTTTTCCCGTAACGCAGCATTTTTTATCAAATCTTTATAATGGAAAATACTGATTCAGAGTATTTTTTTTCAAAAACATTTCTCGCTTGGTCCACCACTAAATCACGCATAAAATATTGAAATTCCTCTTGAATATTGGAGAAAGCAAAATCTATAGCTTTAATAGGATCCGTCAACATCCAGTCAAAAGGAAAACTCTGCTTCGCAAAGTAGTTTTTTGAAGTGCATAATCAGGATGGCAATCATAACCCACCGATAAAATAACTTTCTTTGATTTAAATTTTCGGGTAACCCGAATAAAATAGCCAAAGGGTAGTTTTATTTTCATTTCAATTCTCTTAAATTAACAATGTATTGCTGTTCCTTCAATAAAAAGTAAATAGTGCTATTTTTGCTTCAGTTTTAACATCTTTATGGCTATTCCCAAGGTTTTAGTTTTTTGTAATAAATATCGCAATGTATAACCCAACTTGTAGGTATTTGAATCCTTTATAGTTCTAAAATTATTTTTTTGAAAAGCTACTTCTTTTTCTAATGCTATTGTTTTTGCTTGCAACCGATTGATTTTATGACCCAATAAAGCTTTATAATCTTCGTTACTCAATACCTCTTTAAGATAAGCTAATGCATTAACTAAATTTTCATTCATCAAGTCTTGATTTTGAGTCATACTCATTTCATGTAATCGATACAGAACTAAAGCTTCCTGAATAAAAATAGTTTTGGGATTTGATTTAAATAATGAAAGCCACATAATCCAATCTTCTTTGGCGGCTAAGTCCAAGGGAAATCTAAAATCCTGAAAAAAAACAGATTGAAATAGTCCACAATGAATTGGTATTGAAAATAAATGATCCCAATTTAAAAGCATATTGTTGTAATTGAAATAGTCCGACTTCAACACACAGAAAGGGGGACTAGTTTTAGAAACATCTAAATCAAACATTTTAAAATCAGTAAGGACAAGAGTTGCATCGTGCGTTTGAAAAGCGAATATGGACTTTTCTAGTTTTTGATCATTTAAAAAATCATCAGCATCCAAAAATTGTATGAAACCACCACGAGAAACATCCAAACCTGTATTTCTAGCACTACTCAAACCTCCATTTTCTTGATAAATATATTTAAACCGAGAGTCTTTGCCTACCCATTTCTTACCTAAAATGTCAGTGTCATCTGAGCTACCATCATTTACAATAATACACTCCCAGTTGCTATAGGTTTGGTCGAGTACTGATTGTAACGCTTTATCCAGATATTGCGCCTGATTGTAGCATGGTACGATAATTGAAATTAAACTATTTTGCATCGTGATTCCTTTTAAAATGCCGTTTTATAAAACTCAAATAAACCCGAATACGCCTTAGCTTTTTTATCAAAATCAAATTTTTGAAACCGTAACGTATAGCTTTTGTATATTCTTCTCTCCGGAAATAATATTTAAATAAATGCAAGCAGTAAGTGTCAATTTTGTCAACATCATCTGTCGTGTAGTGAACTTTAATGCATTTTTGAATTGCTTGTATCTGCTTAAGTTGTGTCACAAAATGATCTTCTAGTGTAACTAGTGTTTGCATGATCCCACCTTGATGAAGCCTATAATTAGCATAAATATCCGAAGACACATAAGCCATAGTATTTGTATTTTGTGATATTACTTGCACATAAAGCATCCAATCTCCAAATACTATCTTTTTAAAATACTTTTGTAAAAGCGAAGTGTTTCTGAACAAAACGGTACAAGAAATCAAATTATTTTGTGTAAAAAAATCAGAAAGTATATAATCCTGTTTTGCCAATGGATCTCCAATTAATTCTTCGATTACTCCATCTTTAATAATTTCTGCCTTACCACTATGAATGCTGTAATTGGGATTCAATTCTAAAAAATCGACTTGCTTTTGCAATTTTAGAGGATCGGTCCAGTAATCATCCCCTTCACACAAAGCAACATATTTTCCTCGTGCATTTTGCAACGTATCTAGGAAATTCGGCATCATTCCCAAGTTTTTTTTATGCTTGATGTAGTTAACCCAACTCCCATTAGGATGCGCATTGATTGTATTTTTAATTACGTCATCAGTTCCATCTGGTGAACAATCATTACTGATTATAAATTCAACTTCAAATGCACACTGCTGCATCAACACGCCTTCTATCGCTTGACGAATAAACATTTCGTGACCATACGTGATCATGCATACACTAACCATGGGTTTTTGCATCATTTATTGAATTGTAGTGGTGTTAATTGTTTGCTTATTCTTGCTGGGTTTCCCACTACTACACAATCATCGGGCAAATCTTTTGTAACAATCGCTCCTGCTCCTACAGTTACATTTTGACCAATTTTTATATCTGGCAATACCGTTGCATTTGCTCCTATTCGAGAATAAGATCCTACACTGCTACGTCCAAGTAAGATAGCATTTGGAGATATTTCGACATAATCCCCAATCACACAATCGTGTGTGATCATGGCACCGAAATAGACTATACATCCTATGCCAATTGAGACCGAATTTGACAAAATTGCTTGAGGTAATACCACACTTCCAGTGCCTATAACTAGATCATAACTCCCTACAGTAGCTCGAGGACTCACAATTGTAGTTAACTCTCCTCCTAAAGCATTGCATGTATCAAACATTTTTTTTCGAAGTACGGGATTCCCAATACCAATAGTAAACCGATTGTCTACTGTTTTAAAATAGTAACTGGCTTCTTGAGGATTCTTTAAAACTCGAAAGGTGTCAAAAAGTAAGTCAGGTGCATCCAAATTAACATCATCGTAAAAAACTAAATTTTGCAATTGATTATTTTCATGCATCACTTCCAAAACTTCTTTGGCAAATCCCTTAGCTCCTACTATCAACATATACTTTCATGAATTAGTGACACAATTAAATTTAAGTCCTCATTTGTTAAATCAACATATAAAGGCAAACACATGATTCTTGATGAAATACTTTCTGATACAGGCATAGCAATGCGTTGTACATAAGGCAAAGTATTGAGCGAAGGATAAAAATACCTTCTTGGAAAAATTTGATGCTCGTTTAATTTTTTTTGAATGGCTAACAACTGAGCCTCATTTTTAAAAATTACAGGATAGTAACTATAATTCCACTCTGTATTTGCTCGTATTTTTAACGTTTGAATTTGAGATAAATCCAAATTTTGATCGTAAAATTCGACTACTCTCTTTCGATCCGAAATAATGGTTTCTAAATACGGAAAAACTGCTAATCCCATTGCAGCCTGCAACTCAGACATTTTTCCATTGATCCCCAAGCCGTGAAAAGCCAAAGGACCATCATGACCAAAGTTATGATGGTAGAACAACTGCTGCTGTACTATTGAATTTGTAGTAAATAAAGCACCTCCTTCGCCTGAATGAAACAACTTTGTTGCATGAAAACTACAGGTACTCAAATCTCCATATTCAAAAATAGATCGGTTTTTATAGCGTACCCCAAAGGAATGTGCTCCGTCATAAATAACTGCTAAATTGTACTTTTTGGCTATAGCCTCAATAACGTCCGTAGCACATGGATTTCCAAAAACATGAGTAGCTAAAATAGCGGTTGTTTTATCTGTAATTACACCTTCAATTTGAGTTTCATCAATAGTCAAATAATCTGGGTTAATGTCTACAAATACGGGTTTACAATTTTCCCAAACAATAGATGCAGTCGTAGCTACATATGAAAACGGAGTCGTAATGACTTCGCCACCTTTGCCCATCATCTTTAAAGCAATCTGTAAAGGGATAGTTCCGTTAGTCATTGCAGTAACATAGGGAACTTCTAAATATTCTTTTAATTTTTGTTCTAGTTCCAAGACTAACTCCCCACGATTGGTCAACCATTGATTGTCCCATGCACGTTGCACAAAAACTGTATATTCAGCAATTGGAGGTAAGAAAGTTTTGGTTACGTTAATCATAGAACTAGTTATAAAATGAATTCATTTTATTCAAAAAATATTCACTCCCGCATTGGGAAATTACAAAATTCCTGATTTGCTGGGGATTATACTTGAACTCTTTATTTTTTATTTTGAGTAACGAATTTGCAATAGCTGTATAATCTCCAATATTAACTTTGATTCCAGTAATTTCATTGATACTGTCCTCAACACCTCCACTTTTGGTTGCGATAACAGGCAAACCACATAGCATGGCTTCTCTCACGGCAACTCCAAACGTTTCTGCTATACTCGTTGAAACAAATACATCTGCAGTAGTTAAATAGCTATTTATATCATCTCGTGAAACATATGGAATTAAAATGCATTTAGATTCAATATTAAATTTTTTTGCTAAATTATTAAAAATAGCTGTATTAGCATCCGCTAAATTATTAAAGGAATTATTCCCGATAATTACAACCTCAAAAATCTCAGGACACATCTCTGAAAAAGAGGCTACACTTTTGAAGAAAGTTTCAATATCTTTTATTAAGTCTGGGTATGTGATTGTGATGATTCTAAATTTTTCACTCTTATTTTGAAGTTCAATTTTAAATTTATTCTCATCCACAAAATTCGGTACAATATCAATTTTACAATTTATTCCATGCATTAGTATACACCTTACTTGATGATTACTAACTGCTCCAACTCTGGTTGCATTTATAAAAGAATTTTTAATAAGCTCTTGTTTAAATTTAGAATATTGACCTAAAAGAAAAACTTGATGCTCAATTAAAACATAGGGTATTTCTAGTTTTTTACTTAAATAATTAGCAATAATACCTGCATCGGCTGAGCACTGTGCATGAATTAATTCTGGTAACCAGCCTTGTTCTTTCAATTCTAGAAATGCAAGCAAATAAGCTTTACAAATGATGTTCATATTTTCTTCCTCTGTACCGCGAATTGATTGTACAATTGGGAAGGAAAATGCCTCTGGATTTTGAAGTAAGAATTTTTTGTTTAGATTAATTTTCTTCGGAACAAATAAATTCTTAATGGTTTGCAAAACAAAATTAACACGCTTAACTTTAATAATTTTTCCATTCAAAACTTTTATATCAAATCCACTGTGATGCATTAAAAATGCTTGTTCTTGAAAAAATGATCCAACTAAAAAGTTGTCGTTACTAGGATACCAAGACGGTATAATTAAAACTTTCTTTGTCATAATCGATTTAAATATGCTATGGCATCATTTTCTAAGACTACAATATTATAATTGTTTTTTAGCAATAATTCTTGACATTCTTGAAACTGACTTTTACTCATTATACCTTGTTGCATACCATGTTCAAAAGAAATAATCGTAGGCTTGACGATTTCAAAATCAATCATTTTAATAACTTCCGCATCGTATCCCTCCGTATCTATCTGCAATAAGTCAATCGCTTTTATATTAAAATCCTTAATTAGTTCATTAAACGAGATACATTCAACAATTTCTTCGATAATGTCATTTTCAGCAATAAAACTTAATTTATGATGTGATTTGTTAAATGACGGAGTGCCTTTTGTCCACTCAGGATAATTTTTCTTGTTAGGATCAACTCGATATAATGTCTTTCTTTTTTGATTTTTATGAATAGCAACATTTAAAGGCTTTACTTGAGGATAATCTCGATAATTTTTTTCCAAAAGATAAAAAATATCTTTTATTGGTTCAATAACTATCCCTTTAACTTTTTCCCTAGTAACTAAGTTAAAGATAGGGTCATAACTAACTCCGTCATTGGCTCCAATTTGGACAAAGAAAAAATCAGCATGAAGATTTTTATAAAAGAGCTGTTCCAAAGGGACAAAATCACTATTCAACCGGTATTTATTTTCAAAAACTGATGTTTTTAAAAATGTAAAACCAAAACTATTGACAACTTTATGTGCTACTTTTTTGAGTCTATTTAACATATACATTTTGTACATTTTATTCTTAATATAGGAGAAACTGCTCCATCCCATCCCTTCATATACTTATTTCCTCTTCTAAAACCGTCATCAATTATATTGCAGGAAAGAATTTCTTCTACTAATAAATATTGTTTAAAATTCCCAGTCCCATCTACAATGGAAATATTGCAATGATGAAAACCTGGATTTAATAAGTACTTGGGAATAGCAAACTCAATTTCAAAAGTACCTATTCCAGATATTGGGTTTTCATGATAAAAGCTCGTTGCGGCAAATACTAAAATTGACTCCCGAAAAACACTAAGGATAACAGAATAATTTTGATCTACAATTGATTTAAACTGCGTTTTTATCAAAATTTCATCACCATTAGTAACCAAATTATTTTCTGCCTGCATATGGGTGTTGGAAATTTCACAATTTTCACCCACAAATAAAGTGTTATTTACAAGTACTTGTTCAAAATTCTCTTTTGATAAATATAAACTAATTGCTTCTGAAATTTCTCCATCAAAAGCAACTCCTCCATGCTCCAAAACAATCCCCCTGCTGCACAATTGCTTCACTGCTTCCATATTATGACTGACAAACAGCACAGTTCTACCGCCAGATTTAGAAATATCTTGCATTTTGCCAATGGCTTTTTTTTGGAATTCGGCATCACCTACGGCCAAAACTTCGTCAATAATTAAGATTTCAGGCTCTAAAAACGCAGCTACCGCAAAGGCCAAACGCACGTACATCCCACTACTGTAACGTTTTACAGGAGTATCAATATAACGCTGGCAACCTGAAAATTCAATTATTTCATCTAACTTGGAGGTAATTTCTTTTTTAGTCATACCTAAAATAGCACCATTCAAATAGATGTTTTCGCGTCCGGTCATTTCACCATTAAAACCCGTCCCTACTTCGAGCAAAGAAGCTACACGTCCGCCAAACTTAATACTGCCGGTTGTTGGTGCCGTTACACGTGATAAAATTTTCAATAAGGTCGATTTTCCAGCGCCATTTTTACCAATAATACCAATTACTTCACCACGCTCAATTTCAAAATTAATATCTTGTAGCGCCCAAACATAATCACTTTCAGCTTTAGTCGAACGGTCATTGGTATCCCCAATTTTCAAATAAGGATCTTCCTTACCACGAATTTGGTGCCACCAACGATTCAAATCATGAACCAATGAACCCGTTCCAACAGTACCCAAACGGTATTGCTTTGAAATATTTTCTGCTTTTAATATTATGTCTTTCATTTTTCTTACCAGAGATAAATCTTATGTGGTGAATTGCAAATGATGAATGATCACTATTTACTACTCCTTTTTACAGTTCACCCGTCATCGCCCACTATTAACTGTTTTCTATTTAATTCATATTATCGGATTCATCTATCTCCCTATATATTTACTGCTAGCTGTATACTGTAAACTGCTCACTATTCACTGCTCACTATTCACTTTATACGGTATCAATAAACTTTTTCTCTGTATGATTAAACAATAACAATCCAATAAATAAAACTGCGATAGAAAAGAATAACGTATACATTATTCCCCAAAAAGGAAAAGCACCTGTGCTGAGAAGCATATAACGTGTTGCTTCAATGCAATATGCCAAAGGATTATATTGTACAAGCCAAGCATATTTTGGCATTTTAACAGCAATTAAATCCAGCGGAAAAAATACGGCAGAAATATACATCAACAATTGTATTCCAAAACCAATTAAATACGTTAAGTCTCTGTACTTTGTAACAAGTGCCGAAATTATCATTCCAAAACCCAAACCTAAAATTCCCAAGAGAATAACGACAAGAGGAAAAAAATAGGTACATGAATTGAAAGATACTAAAGCATCTTGACTGTAGTAATAAATAAAAAAGCAAAGAAAAATAAAAAGTTGGATAAAAAATTTGATCAAATTAGATAGGACGACAGTTAAAGGAGCTATGATCCGAGGAAAATAAACTTTACCAAAAATTCCAGCATTTGAGGCAAAAGTATTAGAAGTACCATTCAAACAAGCAGTAAAATAATTCCAAACAGTTATACTAGCAAGATTAAACAAAAATGGAGGAACAGATCCAGTACTTATTCCTGCTAAATTATTAAAAACAATAGTAAAAGTTAGACTAGTTAACAAGGGCTGAATGAAATACCATAAAGGCCCTAAAATAGTTTGCTTATAAACCGTCACAATATCTCTTTTTACAAAGAGAAACAAAAGATCACGATACAACCACACTTCTTTGAGATGCAGTGAGAAAAATTTATTTTTTGGTGTTATTTCAAACAACCACGTGGCATTGGTTGATTCTTTCAAATTCATTGTAGGCAAAGAATTAAAGTAGGAAAAAAATTATTGGGACAAAATCATAAAAAAATAGGCACATAATAGTTCAAATGTCAATTCCCTTAAAAAAACGAATAAAAAATTAACTTGTAAAGTGTACTAGCTTCACAAAAAGGGAAATTAAAAATGAAGAAATAATGATTTCAATCGACTCTCATCTATTAGAAATCAATCAACGTGAAATCTATTAAAAATTACTTACAATCTACAACTGAAAATTTAAATTTAACTCGATCAAAATCTATAGGCTCTCCTTTTACAAAATAAGTAGCACCCATGGTCGTTTGCATTTTACCATTACCTAGCACTAACGAATCACCACGTTTTAAAAAAGCCATTGGATTTTTAAAAGTAACTTTTGTATTATCTCCTTCAATAAAAGTATAACTTACAAAAATAGTATCACCACTCGTATTACCAGATACAGTACCTTTTTTTACTGCAGCATTGTTAAAACTCATTACCATATCCCCACTAATCTTCCCATCTTTTAATGAGTTCAGTTGTAAAGTTATAGAATCTTTATCATAAATAGACTTGTAACAGGTAACAGCAATAGGTTTTTCTTGTTTAGCTGCGTCATTCTTAAGCTTCTTCTCAGATGTTTTGTTTTGACAGCTTTGTAAACCAATACAAGCAAACAGAAAACTCCCAATGATATATTTTTTCATAATAATTTGTTTTTTAAATAGCTTAGCTAAAATACGAATAAAATAAAGAAAGAAGGATATAAAAGGAAAAGATATCAATTAATACCCAATTCTATAAACAAAAAAAACTCCAACACGACTGTGTTGGAGTTTTTAAAGTACTCAGAGCGGGACTTGAACCCGCACGAACATTGCTGTTCACTGGATTTTAAGTCCAGCGTGTCTACCAATTTCACCATCCGAGC
>NZ_QKNZ01000119.1:0-3247 GCF_014156605.1 Flavobacterium sp. SOK18b | reverse complement strand
ACTAAATATAGCTATACTTTAATCAATAAAACATATACCCCAAGTGTTGAAGAAATAGCTATAATTAATGATATAAATATTGATATTTCATATTGGGGCAAAAAAAGCAAAATATATGTTGATTATAAAAAGAATTTAAAATTAGCTCATTATTTTGGACAAGTAAGAAGATGCGCATATTGTAGAACAAAACTAAGAACTGATGCGTATTGGGAAGATCTAGATCATATTGTTGCACAATCAGTAAGAGAAAAATGGGTTTTTATTCCTAAAAATCTAATTGTCACATGCGAACCTTGTAATAGGTTAAAGAATGCTAGTTCAACACTGGCTGACCAGATGACTAATTTATTTCCAAATGCGTCTAATGGTTTTAATATTTTTAATCCTCATTTTGATAATTGGAATGAACATTTTGAGATTTTTAAAGGGATATTTTTAAGAGGTATACCAGGAACAAAAGGTCCTAATACATTTGAATTTTGTCGTTTATACAGATATGATGTAATTATTAATAATGTTGAAGAACAAATAATTTGGGGTGCAAGTACAATGAAAAGATTAACCCATAGATTAAAGAATGTGGAAAAAGATTCAAGAGAATTTGAACAAATTTCAAAAGCAATTTCTCACATGATACAAAGAAAAAAAAATAATCAATAACAATGAGCAAAGATAATTCAGCAAACACCTCCAGTATAGTATCCAAAGTATGGGCATTTTGTCAAACTCTTAGAGACGATGGTGTGGGCTATGGTGACTACTTGGAGCAATTAACATATTTATTGTTCCTGAAAATGGCAGACGAGTACAGCAAACCACCACACAATAGAGAAATGCCCATTCCTGCGGTATTTGCGTGGGAAACTCTTACCACCAAAAGTGGTACAGAGCTAGAGTCGCATTACAACATCATGCTTCGAGAACTAGCAAAAGAGAAAGGCATCTTGGGACAAATTTTTGTAAAAAGCCAAAACAAGATACAAGACCCAGCCAAGTTGTATAAACTCATTGCCCTAATCAATGCCGAGAACTGGATCTTGATGGGCGTGAAAGATAAAGGCGATATCTATGAAGGTCTACTGGAAAAAAATGCCGAAGATACCAAGAGTGGAGCAGGACAATACTTTACACCACGTCCCTTAATCAAAGCGATGGTGGAATGTTTGCGTCCGGAACCGTTAAAAACTATTGCAGATCCAGCTTGTGGTACGGGAGGTTTTTTCCTTGCCGCTTATGATTGGATGGTAGACAATCGAGACTTAGATAAAGAAGCGAAAAAGTTCTTGAAATATGAAACTTTTTTCGGGAATGAAATTGTCGCCAGTACAAGACGACTGGCATTAATGAACTTGTTTTTGCATAATATTGGTGATATCGATTCAGATAATTTTATTTCACCAAATGATTCCTTGATTACGGATTCTGGTACGCGCTATGATTACATCTTGGCCAATCCGCCTTTTGGTAAAAAGAGCAGCATGACGTTTACCAATCAAGATGGCGAACAAGAAAAAGAAGATTTAACCTATAACCGTCAGGATTTTTGGGTTACTACTAGCAACAAACAGCTGAACTTCGTACAACACATCCGCACGATGCTTAAAACAACCGGAATAGCAGCCGTGGTGTTACCCGATAATGTTTTGTTTGAAGGTGGTGTGGGCGAAACCGTGCGTAAAAAGTTGTTAGAAAGTACAGACTTGCACACCATATTGCGATTGCCAACAGGTATTTTCTATGCCAATGGTGTAAAAGCCAACGTGTTGTTTTTTGATGGAAAACCATCCAGCAAAGATGTTTGGACAAAAGAGACCTGGGTGTATGATTACAGAACAAACGTGCATCATACCCTGAAAAAGAATCCTTTAAAACTAAGTGATTTAAAAGATTTTATAAAATTATACAACCCTGAAAACAGGTATAAACGTACTGAAACCTACAACGCAGAGACCAACCCGGAAGGACGTTGGAGAAAGTTTACCTATGACGAAATCATTGCCCGAGACAAGACTAGCTTGGATATTACATGGATAAAAGACAAATCCCTAGCTGATTTAGATAATCTACCCGATCCTGATGTTTTAGCATTGGATATTGTGGAGAATATAGAGGCAAGTTTAGATAGTTTTAGGGCGATTATTGCTAGTTTAAAGTAAATATGGATACTAATATATTTTTTAATATTATTTCTACGGTATGTTTAGTACTTGCAACTGTTCTTACCTACAGAAACTTTATCGTATTTAAAACGATGGAAAATGAAAATCACTTTTATAAGCATAAAATGGACAATGCTCAATCATTGTTGTTGGGTATTACGAAGTTAATTGATGATTATCAAGAAATTTTAATAGATGTTGTTGAAAGTAAAGAATCTAATAAATTTGACATCCAAAAAGAAAAGGAAACTGAAATTCAAATTGATAGAGTAACTGAGGTCTTTAGAAAAACTATTATTCAACATTCTTTATTTTTACCTCAAAACATTCTTGATTTGATTGAAAAATTTTATGATGGATTATTTGATGAAGAAAATACGTTCCAAGAAAATTTTGACATAGAAAAGTTTATTGGTAATAAATTAGAAGAATTTGAAAACTTAACTTATAAAATCAGAGAAGATTTAGGTGTTGAAAAACTAAATATTAGACTAAAAAAAAGAATCAAGTCTACTGTAAAAAAGAGTTGAAAAAAAGAATATCTTCATTTTTAATTTCAAATCCTAAGACATTAATAATAGTCACAACCTGATTTATGATTACATTTTATGACTTAAACCATTTTAGATAAAACTTGTAGTAAAATATAAATCCAATATGGCTCAGATCTAAGTCTTGAATTACCAGATAAAAAAACATATCCTTTAAAACAAAATAAAACCAACCTCTCCGAAGTCAGAGACTTCGGTTTTCCTTTATAACAATGGCATTTACTAACAACTACCGCTTTGATATTAAATCTTGAATATTTCCAAGATGTTTTTAATGACATTGGATGAGCTAAAAAGGCCAAATGGAAATTGTATCAAAATAGACAAATGATTAAACTTAGGAATCAAAAAAAATATTTTTCGATTATGAAATCGTTGTTGAAGAAGGAGAAGGCAAAATCTTTTCTCATATAAATGAAAGTCCTATAGAATTAGAAATGATAAAGAATTAGAAAATGATAAAATTTAAAGCGGCCTAACTATAAGTTTCTGAAAATTATCCTATGTCTAATAATATACTTCTCATTTCAATAG
>NZ_QKNZ01000118.1:0-11008 GCF_014156605.1 Flavobacterium sp. SOK18b | reverse complement strand
AAATAAATTTCATTATTAACAAAATCCCTATATGTTAAAATATATAATAGTGGCGAATATGAAATTTTAAACTTAATAAGTTTGAAAGAAAAATATAAGGAATTTATTAGAATTTCTGAAAAAGAAAATTATGAAGAAATATTCAAATCTCTAAAAAAACCAATCGTGTTTTCCGCTAATCCCCGGTACTTTAGTAGATATCAACCTCTTAAAGAAATGCTTATTAAATTCCTAAACTACCACTCATCTATTTTAGTTAATAAAGATATTGGTTATGATTTATGTCAGAACGAGATAAATGATAGTGCTTATTACGAAAACATCATGAAAGTTCAATATTTGTGGTCACGACATTACATAAGTATTTCACGTTCTAACTCGAAAAGATTTCTTGTAAGTCAATTTATAAATAAAGTAGAATTTGATGAACACTATTTAATTGACACATTAATGATAAATTATAATCATTTCTTCCTTCAATTTATCATTAAACATCATGTAGCTATTCAAAATGATGCATCTTTTAAAAAAATTGTAAAGTCTTGCTTTGAATTTATCTATGATATATATGAAAGTGATAAGAAATCAATTGGTGCAGTAAAAGAGTTAAATGATATTTTAAAACCTCTTAATCATATATCCAAATTGAAAAAGTTTACTTTGTCCGATCTTTAAACCAATATAAGCCTGTATATAACAGCCATTTTGAGCTAGCTGGAATTTAGTGGAATTACCGTTTCGTATCAAGTTTTTGTTAAGCCGAAAATTACGCGGTTACGAACTTCCAGCCATCTCAAAGCAGCGGGACTTTATAAAGTAACTAATTAATATAATCACAGCATTTTTGCGGCTTATAAAAATTGTTTATACCTCCAAATGTTCAGAATAATACAATCTTTAAAACCTTAGTTGAGAATATATTTTCGAATAAAGTATCATTGATTATATTCCATAAAAATACAATTACTACTATTTAATGTAACAAATTACTAAAAAAGCAACTAACTATTTGGAAAGTAAGAAAATATATTAAACCAACTAATAAACCTTCAACAATGAAAAACCTAAAGATTTCTTTAGTTGCTGCAGTCGTTCTTATGGCTTCGTGCAATAAAAAAGAAGAATTAATTTCAGGGGTCACCAAAAAAAATATGGATACGCTTGTGAATCCTGGTGACAACTTTGATGCCTATGTAAACGGAACATGGGTAAAAAACAATAAAATTCCAGCTGATAAAACGTCTTACGGTGCTTTTGATATTTTGTATGATCAATCTCAAAAAGATGTAAAAGCGATTATCGAAGAAGCATCAAAAGGTACTTTTTCCGAAGGTTCAGACGAACAGAAAATTGGCGATTACTACAGCTCTTTCATGAACAGAAAAGACCGTGATGCCAAAGGAATTGCGCCAATTCAACCAGAATTGAAAAATATTGATGCTATTGCAAATTATACGGACTTGGCAGCTTATTTTGGAAAATCAAACAGAACAGGCGTTTCAATGCCTTTCTCTGTTGTGGTTACCGAAGATTTTAAAAACCCAAAACAGTACACGTTAATGACTTGGCAAGGCGGATTAGGTCTTCCTGAAAGAGAATACTATTTGCAAGCCGATGCTAAAATGGTGGAAACGCGTGCGAAATATGTAGCACATATAGAAAAAATGTTGCAGTTGGTGGGGCTTCCAAATGCAGCTGAAAGCGCTTCTAAAATTATGGCTTTGGAAACCGTATTGGCTACCAGCCACATGAAAAAAGAAGAAACCAGAAACACGGCAAAACTGTATAACAAATACAATGTAGCCGATTTAAAAAAGTTAATGGCAGATTTCGATTGGAATGCAATGCTTAAAAATGCAGGTATCGATAAAGAAAAAACAATCGTAATTTCTCAGGTAGAATACACAAAAAGCTTAAATACTATTATCAAAAACACGCCAATTGATACTTGGAAAACCTACCTTAAATGGAGTTTGATTAACAATACTTCCAATTATTTAACTACGGCTTTAGACAAACAAAATTTTGACTTTTACGGAAAAACACTTTACGGTACAGAAGCTCAGGAAGAAGATTGGAAAAGAGGTGTAAGCAGTGTTAATGGTGGTTTGGGAGAGATTGTGGGTAAAGTATATGTAAAAAAGCATTTCTCGCCAGAAGCTAAAGAACGCATGACCGGAATGGTTAAAAATCTTTTGAAAGCCTATGCCGAAAGTATCAAGAAGCTAGATTGGATGAGTGCAAATACCAAGAAAGAGGCACTTGCCAAGGTAGATAAATTCATGATTAAAATTGGTTATCCAGACCAATGGAGAGATTATTCAGCATTAAAAGTGGCTAAAAATGACTTGTATGGAAATGCAGAAAGAGCTAGAGCATTTGAATACAACAGAATGTTAAACAAGTTAGGAAAACCTGTTGATAGAACAGAGTGGGGAATGACACCGCAAACAGTAAACGCTTATTACAATCCTACCTTGAACGAGATTGTATTTCCTGCAGCTATTTTGCAACCGCCTTTCTTTAATTTAAAAGCAGAAGACGCGGTAAATTATGGCGGAATTGGAGCGGTAATTGGTCATGAAATAGGTCATGGTTTTGACGATCAAGGAAGTACTTTTGATGGTGAAGGGGTTATGAGAAACTGGTGGACACCACAAGATTTAACTGCTTTTAAAGCTAAAACAAAATCATTAGTAGATCAATACAGTGCTTTCAAAGTATTTCCAGATTTGAATCTTAACGGAGAGTTTACCCTTGGAGAAAACATTGGAGATTTGGGAGGATTAAGTATTGCAATTAAAGCTTACAAACTAAGCCTTAACGGAAAAGAAGCACCAGTTATGGATGGTTACACAGGGATCCAGAGAGTGTTTTTAGGTTGGGGACAAGTGTGGTTAGACAAAAGCCGTGAAAAAGCAATACGCAATCAAATTGCTTCCGATCCACATTCGCCAGCTAAATTCAGAATTAATGCTGTAGTACGCAACGTTCCAGAATTTTACGAAGCATTTAAAATTAAGCCAACAGATTCACTTTATTTAGCAACTGATAAACGTGTTAAAATTTGGTAGATTATTTGATATCAAACGAAAGCCCAGCAGAAATGTTGGGCTTTTTAGTTTTAAAAAACATTTTGGCAAGTTCTATTTTGATTGTACTATAACCAGCTTGATGATATCTTTCTTCAAAACTAAACGTTGTTAAAAGTCGTGATTGCTGTGCGAATAGTCTCCGAGTTTACAGCCGTTACAATAATCTACAAACGAGGGAAGTAAAACAATTAAAAAAACAAAAAAGCAACTCAGTAAAGGAGTTTTTTTTTGTTTTTAGGAAATTCTAAAATCCTATTGGTCCTCATTTGCCAAAATGCTCGCGAGCTTTGAATATAACTAATGATTTTCATTAGTAAAAAAAGATTCGTCGCAAAAGAGAGTTAGAGGGTCGCTTTTTTTTAAATCATTCTTCTTCTTAAAATCTGGATCAACTTGCCTATTGAGTCTATAAGTAATTTAATCAAGATGTTACAGACCTAACAGTTTTTTAAACCAGTTAGGTTTAGATACTACTCGTTTTTTGTAAAGCAATTACAGAACAAGAGAATTCGATAATTAGCACAATAGACTTTAAATATAGTTGCTTACGAAAGTACCTAGCTAGAAGTAGCAGCAATAATCTCAACTGCGATTAATATTCCTCTAGCTCATGCCATAAGTTCTTCTAATTTAATCGCAATCACATTGCAAATACCGTTGTAAATATCGCTGTAAATTAGAAATAAAAAGTGGTATTGAATTGCTTTAATACCGCTTAAAATCTATACTTTTCGATTTTTCACACTTATCGCGAGACCCAGATTTGAACTCGGGACCTCAGTTGGTTTTTATTTGTGAAACAGTCACTTTTCCATACTCACTATCATAAATTAGGAGAAAAATTCTTTTAAGAAACCCTATGCTGATCAATTAATGAATCTTTTTGTCAGCATTTTTGGCATTTCTGTTCGTAAATAAGAAGTTAATTTCACAATTCTAAAAATGAATTAATAAAAACGACAAAAATGGAATTAACTAAAGACCAAAAAATTCTAGATGCAATTATTAAAAAGGCATGGCAGGATCCAAATTTTAAAAGCAATTTGATAGCTAGCCCCATCACAACTATAGAAAAATTTTTAGGGCAGCCTTTTCATTTGCCAGAGGGGAAGAATATTGCATTTGTTGATCAAACAGATTTCTCAACAATTTTTATCAATATTCCAGCTGAGGTTAATATGGATGATGTAGAATTAAATGAAGAGCAATTAGACATTGTATCAGGTGGGGATGGAGATATAATACCCCCAGTTATAATTAAGCCCAACAATTATACAGGGGATATCTTTAAATAAATTTAACTTATTTACAATTTTAAATATTAAAAACGTACCTATTCTAAAGTTGAATATGTACGTTTTCATATTTAATCATAACCACTATACTCATGAAAAGAGTCATACAAATTGTTTTCTCTATTTTTCTATTATTTAATGGAATATCTTTTTTTGGGCAATCAAGAATTAAACAAAAAATTATTCTAACAAAAAAGGAAAATATTAAAATGGCTGATTCTATTCTAAATCTTGGTATGAAATATCAAGATGCAGGAGAGTATTCAAAATCATTACTCTTATTTGATAAAAGTTTAAGGATTTATAATCATTTGGGTAAAAGCAAAAATGTGGGTGATTGTTTTAGTTATAAAGCAGTAACCTTTTATTATAAAGGAGATTATTCAAATGCTTTACTCTTTTTTAAGAAAAGTAACGAAGCATATAAAAAAACAAAGTACAAAAAGGGAATTTCTTCTATTTTAAATAATATCGGAGGGGTTTATTATTATTTAGGGAACTATCTAGAAGCCTTAAATTATTATAAACAAGCAATTGTTGTTCAAGAAGAGCTCAAAGATATGAAAATGACTGCAGGAACCTCTCAAAATATTGGTGCAATATATTCACAAGTAGAAGATTATCCCAATGCACTTAAATACTTTCGTAAATCTTATTTGATTTATAAAAATAGTACTGATTTAAAAGCAATCTCTCAAAACTTAAATGCGTCTGGTATTGTTTATATAAAATTATCCAATTACCCAAAAGCATTAAAGAATTTAAACCATGCATTAGATAATGCAAACCAAATAAATGATAAACAATTAAAAATTGAAATTTTATCGAGTTTAGGCGAATTGTTTTTTAAACAATCAAATTTTGAGCGAGCATTATTTAACTACAATCTTTCTCTAAAATATGCTACTGAAATTAACAGTTTACAATATATAAGCATAGCAGAAGTTGCCCTTGGAAAAATACTAAATAATTTAGGTAAAAATAAGCAAGCAATTACAAAATGTTTAAAAGGTTATAGTACCGCCCAAAAAATAGGAGCTATATCTGTAAAAAAAGAGGCATGTGATTGTCTTTATAAAGCTTATAAGTCTAGTCAAAATGATAAATTAGCTCTTCATTTTTATGAAAAATCAATAAATTTTAAGGACAGTTTAAAATCTGGCGAAACTTCAAATAAAATGATGAACATGGAGTTTCAACGTCAACAGTTATTAGATAGTATCTCTCATGTAAATAAGGAACATGCTGTTGAGATCAAACACAAAGAAGAAGTTCAAAAAAAGGAAACGCAACGCAATATTATCATTATCTCATTAGGCTTTATTATTCTTGTAGCTTTAGGATTATGGAATAGATTAAACTATACTCGAAAATCTAAAATTGCTTTAAAAATTGAAAAAGACCTTTCTGAAGAGCTATTGCTAAATATTTTACCTGAAGAAATTGCACAAGAATTAAAAGAAAAGGGTTTTGTTAATGCCCGAGACTTTAATTTAGTTTCGATTCTTTTCTCAGATTTTAAATCCTTTACTCAAACCGCCGAGAAAATGTCTCCTCAAAATTTAGTTGAAGAAATAAATACCTGTTTCAAAGCTTTTGATTTAATCACTGAAAAATACAAAATTGAAAAAATTAAAACAATAGGTGATTCTTATATGGCAGCTGGTGGTATCCCCAAACCTGATAAAGAATCTTTAACAAATATTGTACTAGCAGGATTAGAAATGCAGGATTTTATGTCTAAAAGAAAAATTAATAACGAAGAGAATAATAATCCAGCCTTTGAGATGCGATTAGGAATTCATGCAGGACCCATTGTAGCTGGTATCGTAGGAATAAAAAAGTTTCAATATGATGTGTGGGGCGATACGGTTAATACGGCTAGCAGAATTGAAAGCAATGGGATTGTAGGTAAAGTAAATATAAGCGAATCACTATATGATTTAATCAAGGATGATGAATCTTTTGTTTTTCAGTACCGCGGTAACATCCACGCAAAAGGGAAGGGAGAAATCAAAATGTATTTTGTTGAAAAGAATCCTATTATTTCCAACTAAATAACCACTAGTAATGAAACCAATTTTCAAATTCAATTTTGTCAGTCTAATTGTCAGTTTTACAGGAATTAGATACTTTAAATTTACATTAATGAAAAAGCAAATAGAAGATCAGTAGGAAATGATCTTTTTGATTAAGCTTTTTTAAATGATAAAATGTTCTTGAATTTATTGTGCTTAATGTCGGGTCTAAATCATTGACAATGATTGAATTGTTGATTTTGTTTTACTGTAATTTATCAGCTTATTTGGCAATTTCATCAGAAATAGACTTACTAATTTTACATTAATAATGATAAGGATTTAAAGAGTAAAAGCAAAATCAGGTTTGTGATTTATGGTTTAACAGGTTACAACTAATATGTTTTTTTTGTCGGTTTATTTGGCAATTTCATCAGAAATAGACTTACTAATTTTACATTAATAACGAGAAGGATTTAAAGAGTAAAAGCAAAATCAGGTTTGTGATTTATGATTTAACAGGTTATAACTAAGATGTTTTTTTGTCGGTTTATTTGGCAATTTTGTCGCAAACAGATCAGCTAATTTTACATTAATTAAGAAATTGAGTCATGGGGCAAAATAAAAATAAAGAAGAAGTTTTACGATTAATAATATCAAAAGCATGGGAAGATATTGATTTTAGAAAAAACTTAATAAGTGATCCAATAATAGCAATTGAGAATCTTACAGGAGCAAAAATCATATTGCCAGAAGGTAAAACACTAGTGGTAAATGATCAAACGGATAAATCAAAGGTTTACATGAATATTCCAGTTGAACCTAGTATAGAAGATATAGAACTTAATGAAGAGCAATTAGAAATTATTGCGGGAGGTGGACAAACGGTATGGGCTGATTTAGTAAATAATTTATTTCCAGAATTGAAAGATATTATTAAAATCTAACTTCTTTATAATCTAAAAATAAATAAATATGGAATTCACACAAGATCAAAAACTGTAGGTATAAATTGTACAAAAGGCATGGGAAGATAAGAGTTTCAAAGATGAATTAATGACTAACCCAATAGCTGCAATTGAAAGATTGACTGGATGAAAATAAACTTGCCACCTAGAAAGAAAATGGTTGTAAGAGATCAAACAGATGAATCTACGGTTTATATTAATATTCCTTGGACACCAAAAAAATGGATGATTTTGAATTAAATGAAGAGCAGTGAGAAGTTCTTGCTGGCGGAATAGATTTTCCTTGGATTACTATAAATTTCCCTGAAGAATCTGGAGAGGATATAGGATAATATAAAAAATATAAAACAATACTTTAACTAAAAATTTAATTAACAATACTATGGAAATTACAAAAAATCAAAAATTATTACAAACAGCAGTTTTATCAGCATGGGAAAATGCTGAATTTAAAAAGCAATTATTAGCTAGCCCTGTTAGTGCTATTGAAACTCTTACAGGAGAAAAATTTGAAATTCCTTCAGGAAAGGAATTTGTGATTTTGGATTCAGTAGACGACTCTATTGTAAAAGATGAATCAAAGATTTATTTCAATTTTCCTACTAAAGAGTCTGTAATGGAAACTAAGCTGACAGATGAGCAGTTGGAAATGGTTGCAGGTGGGGCGGCAAATTTTCCATGTAGCATAGAAACAATTATTATAGTTTCATGTTTTTGTGGTGGAGATACTATGTACTAACACTGTCTAAAAATGCATTTTTTACTAAACAAATTAAATATTAACAATTAAAATTAAAAATCATGAACAATTTAGAAAACAACAAAAAAGACTTCCAAGAACTTCAAAACAAATTAGTTAATTTATGCTGGGCTAGTGATTCTGTAAAGAGAGAGTTATTTACAGATCCTAAAAAATTTTTAAATGTAGCTGGTGCCCCAATTCCTGAAAATACAAAAGTTGTTGTAGAAGAAACAGCAACAGAAACACCAGCTAAAATTGTTGGAGATACATTGTATCTCTATATTTATTCAAAACCAGATTTCCAAGATGTTGAGTTATCAGATAAAGAACTAGAAATTGTAAGTGGAGGTGCTGAAGCTTCTGGGTCATGGATATGCTCTTATTCATGGTGTGGAGACTTAGTTATTAACTTATAATTAAATATTCCTTTTACAATAAAAAAACAACTGTGGATGATTTTTGCAGTTGTTTTTTTTATAAAAATTAAAAAAATAAGAAATGGCAAAAGTCTTTGAATATATATACACTAAATCTTTATTACCTTTTGAGTGTATTACTATGCTCAAAAGTTCAAAACAAATTTCAAATAAGATCAATAGCCAATATTTAGATAGTCTAAAAAAAGTTGTAGATAAAAACGCTTCAAATGAACAATTTAATAAATATTGCGAACGGCTTAATTTGAATGAAGAATCTTTCGCTTTAATGTTCTCAAAGGAGACTATAAATACAGAAAAAAACGAACTTCCATCTTGGTTAGAAATATTGTATGAATTTTCAGTTTTTGAGAATGTCAATAAAATAAATAAAAAGGATTCCGAACTGCCTTTTTATGATATTCTATTTCCTTTAGTTGATTTTTCAATATGCACTGTTGAAAAAAAAATTAATAAAAAAATATCTGGAAATATAGTTGATAAGTTACTTCAATTTTTTTACAAAGATTTAGTTTCAAACAGTCATTATGTCTTTTTTGATGAGTTTTCTTTATATCTTAAAGAGAATAACTACATCGCAATCGAATCTGAAAGTGATAACAAATATTATAAAAAATTTAGTAAAAAGACATTGTCTGATAAATATTTAAATATATTCACTAAATATCCAATGTTGGCTAGGACAATTGCGACTAAAACACATCAAAATATTTTGTTCATTACTAAGCTTTTTGAAAGACTTGAAAAAGACACTAATGACTTAGAAAAAAAATTTCAAATTAAAATAGGGAACTTAAATGATATTTTACTCAATGCTGGAGATAAGCACAATGGCGAAACTACTGTAATTTTAATATTTGACAATGATCTTAAAATCGTATATAAACCAACTAATCTAGAAATAACCGATGCTTATAATGATTTATTAGAATGGATAGATGATGCTTTAGAAATAAATTTAAAAAAATTCAAAACACTCAATAAAGGAGATTATGGGTGGATGGAGTTTATAGAAAGCAATGAATGTGAAACAATAAGTGATATTAAAGAGTATTATGAAAAAGCAGGAGTAATAATGGGACTTGCATATTTTCTTAGTACGAGAGATTATCATTTTGAAAACGTAATTGCTTCAGGAAATTGTCCAGTATTAATTGATCACGAAACAATTATTGGGCCAAGATTAAAACATACAATAAATAATGACGTGAAAAAATACGCAAATTCTATACTTGAAAGTTTACTACTTCCTACTATTAATGAAACAAGGGAAATAGAAATTTGTGGTTTTGGTTCTTTAGTACAAAAAAAACATCATACATTTATTTCTGCAAAACTTATAAATTCTAATAAGGATTCTATAAAAAGAGTACCTCAATTAATTACTCAAAGTTATGATTTAAAGCATATACCTCACTTAAACAGCATTCCACATTACATTGAAAATTATAAAATGGAATTTATGGTTGGTTTTAACAAATTATATCATTTAGTTCTAGATAAAAAAATGTTTTTGCTATCTAAAACATCTCCAATTAACAATTTTAAAGATAAAAAAATACGCTTTTTAATGAGAAATACCGATGTTTATGCTAAAATTCTAAACATTTTGTCCAAAACTGAATATTTAGCAGATTCCATTTCTTATGGCATTAAGCAAGAGTTGTTAGCAAGAGCTTATATTTTAAGTGAAGATCTAAATATTTCACTTTTGGGTTCCGAAAGAGACCAAATAACACAAGGAAATATTCCTGCATTTTACACAAATACGTTATCTAATGATTTGATTTTAGAAAACGGAAAAAGAATTGATTTGTTTGAAATGAATGCTATGGATAATCTAAAATATAAAATAAGACATGCAAGTATTGAGAATCTTAATGAACAGCTTGAATTAATAGAAGAGTCTTTATCTTTACATGCTTTAACAACATAAAAAACAAAATGGAAAATAATAAATGTTTAAATTGTAATTCGGATATACATAATAATTTTTGTTCTGTATGTGGGCAGAAAAACTCTTCCCACCGTTTCTCTATTAAACATTTTATATTGCACGATTTTATTCATGGCGTATTTCATTTGGATAAAGGTTTTTGGTTTACAATAAAAGAGCTTTTTACTAGACCAGGGCATAGCATTAGAGAATATGTGCAAGGTAAAAGAGTAAATCACTTTAATTATTTTACATTATTTTTAATTATTCTTGCTGTAAGTCATTTTTTAGGGTATTATTCTATTGTAGATAAAACAACAATTTATACTAAAGAAAATGTTGAGGGTTATTTAAAACTGGCAAAAGATTATGATAAAATATTGAAAATCATTAGTGTTCCTTTCTGGGCGGTTGTATTGTTTCTAGTTTTTAAGAAAAGTAAACAAAATTATGTTGAGATGATTGTCATGAGTATGTATATGCTTTGTGGAATGTTGCTTATAAATTTACTTTATAT
>NZ_QKNZ01000117.1:0-2103 GCF_014156605.1 Flavobacterium sp. SOK18b | reverse complement strand
CAAGTTGCATTTGGTGCTAAAGTTTGACTCGCAATTAGTAACGAGCAGTTGTCGTTTGGATCCGTGCTATCTGTTTTTTCTTGTCCATCAGTTACGCCATCACCATCTGAATCTGCATTCAATGGGTTTGTGCCATCTGTAATTTCTTGAGCATTAGTAACCCCATCAGTATCACAATCTGCGGCGTTCCAAGTTGCATTTGGCGTTAGCGTTTGGCTAGCGATTAGTAATGAACAGTTATTATTTGGGTTCGTGCCATCTGTTGTTTCTACCGTATCTTTTACTCCATCGCCATCTGAATCCAAGTTGCAAACCAATACATAAGTAGGATCGTTAGCCGTTCTACTATCTATAAAAGCTCCAAAAACCCTAATTGAATTTATTGCACCAACTAAGGAGCCAACACTTATTTTGACTTCATCATAAGATTTGGTAGTTTGAAAACCAACATTATATCTACCTGCTGCAGTGCCAAAAATATCTACTACAGCCGTTAAGTTTAATAAATTACTTGTTGTGGAACATTCTTGCTGCACACCATTTAAATACGTGCAAATTTCAAGAGAGTTTAATAAATCAAGTTGTAATAATCCTCCTGTATCTTCTATTGCAAATCCAGCTACACTTCCTATTGGATAAGTAGAAACAATATCCTTAACAGCGATTGATGCTGAAGATGCAACCCCTACGGCTGTACTTATTAAAGCAAAATCTGTGGTATTAGTAGAAATTACGTTTTGCGTATCACTTACAGAGCATCCCACACAAGCAATACCAGCTAAACCTGTATTAAGACTATTTATAATTACTGGGAAGCCAGAAGCACCTTCTTTTAAAAAATAGGTTTGATCACAAACAAGTGACACAGGGCAATTTTTTTGGACAATAGCCCCGTATACATTAGTAGTACCAATATTTACTCCCACTAATGGATTAAAAACAGATATTTGTACTTCATTAAAAACTTGAGTGGTCACAAAACCCACAACTCCTCTACCGTCTCCATTAACTAAAGATGTTCTCACTGAAACTAAGCCTGAAGATCCTGAAAACGTATCAGCTTGTACTCCGTTGAGATAAGTTGTTAGGGTAAGACCGTTTAATAAATCAACTCCCAAAAGCGCTGTATTTGAAATTTCGAAACCAGCAAAAGTTCCAATTGGGTACGTACTTAAAACGTCTTTTACCGATATTGAACCGCTAGACCCAACTACTCCAACCGCTAAATTTATCGTAGCAAAATCTGTTGTACTTCCTGATATTAAATTGTCAGCATTATTCACAGAACATCCAAAGCAGGCTAGACCAGTAACTCCTGTTTTAGTGCTGTTGATAATAACAGGGAAATTAGGATTGCTAAGAGTCGTTCTTTCATTGCAATTTAATGCAGGACCAGGACAAAATTTTTCGATTACAGCATGATAAATAGTATTCGAAAATAAAACTCCTAACAAAGAAGTATACTCAATTCTGACTTCATTAAAGGATTGATTAGTTACAAAGCCTAGGATTGTGTTACCACTGCTATCTACTAAGGTGGAATTAACACCAACAGTGCTTGTTACTGCGTTAAATGTTTCTTTTAAAGACCCTCCTTGATACGTTTTTATATTGATTGTAGCTCCAATTGAGGCCTGCAGTAAACCAGATGCACTTATTTTAAATCCGGCAAAAGTTCCTGCAGGATAAACATCATTACTATCTGAAACGGCTAGTTCTCCATTACAACCAAGACCAGTAATACTGATAGAGGCAACATTATTCAAATCAGCATCCGTAAGGTTAGTAACATTTGATATAGAACCTACACAAGGCGGTAGTAAACTAAAAACATTATTAGTAACCGACGCTGTTAAATTATCAAAAACTGCTCCATTAACAAAAGGAGTTTTTTGATTACAGGAAACCGATCCTGGATTTATTTTTGCTCTAAGAGGTGTTATTGTATTCCAAGAATTATGAGCTTTTACACTAAAAGATACCAAAATTAATAATATGAAACATGTTATTAATTTTGTGAAATTATGAGTGATATTATTGAAGGTAGAAGTAGTCATAATTTCTAATTTAAGTTAAAAAACCAACGAACGATACTTTATGTAC
>NZ_QKNZ01000116.1:0-9638 GCF_014156605.1 Flavobacterium sp. SOK18b | reverse complement strand
GTTGTTGTTGTTGTTGTTGTGCATAGCCTAATATATAACGCTCGCTAGTGAATGTCGCAGGATATTTATTAAGACCATCATCGGAAAGAGTAAATGGTTGCATTCCTGAATACTGAATTGCTGGGGCTGGCGTTAATATTACTTCGGGCATTGATTGCAATTGAGTTATAACCTTTTCTTTTGCTGCTTTAGCCGCATTTCCATAGTTATGTAGTGCAGTTTTAGAACACGATTGCATTTTATTACCCCACATCATTTCCTGATTATAAATAAAGTTCATTGTATCAATAAAAAGGTTTAAAGATTGTTGATTCAATGATTTACCTACAGTTTCGGCATAAATAATTGGTAGATCTCTTTCAATCCAAACTTTTGTTTCCGAGGGAGTTCTTGAAGATCCCCAACATGATAGATTAAAACCATTTGAAAATAATTGTCCGAATGTTTTATCAACAGGAATTATTTTTTTTAATGCACTCAATGCAACTCCAGCTAATGCCAGTGGATCTCCAGTAGCTGCTGAAACAATAGAGCCTGCCGATACTCCTCCAACAGATAAATTACTTAATGAAGACATTCCTGCTGTTTTTATAGTAGATCCAAAAGTTGTTGCTTGTAATGGGGCTGTGTAGATCGATTGTAAGTTAGGTGCGGTTGGCAAAGGGACTTTGTATCCAGTAGGGTTTAAACTGGAAATTGGAGAGATTGAGCCTAAGCCTTTTTGACTTAAAATAGCTTTATCTAAAATCTCACTCATATTTGGATCTATACCGTTTTCAACATTCCATTTTACAAGACCTAACATTGTATCTGATACTTCTTTAGAAATACCATTTTTTTCTAGTTCGTTTAAAAATTCATGAAAATTGTTAATTGTATCTGACAATACAGACGGTGCGCCGAGACCTCTTTTTGTGATTGCTTTACCTGAACAGGCGCAACCTAATGATCCCTTTGTATATGGGGAAGCTAAACCTACATGTTTCATTTGATGATCGTATTTATTTGTAAATGATACCTCTTTATTGTCGTGAGTAGTAGCGTCAATTGTGTAATAAGAATTTCCATTTGGAACTATTACATAAACATGAGACCACTCACCTGGCATTATTCCGGATTGTTTCACCATTCTAAATGAATGTGGAACTTTTAAATTTTGTAAAATAGTACTAGCTAAAATGGAGTACGTTTTACAGTCAAAACCTTTTTTTCTATAAAACCATGCAGCACTTGGGGAAAAAAGTTGTTGCGTTTCGCCATCCAGTTTATATTGAAAGTGATTATAAAGAAAACTATAGATGTTATTTATTGTTTCCTGTAATGATCTCCCTTTCATCATTGGAGTAACTTTTGACATTTGATTTGCATATTTATTAGCCCATAAAGCCATATATTTTAGCGTATCATAAGTATTACTATTGTTATTTGATTTGTCAAAATTGTGATCAAGTCCCAGATACGTTGGAATAAGTCCTTCATACTCTTTTCCTGAACGTAACGGACGATACAATATGCTATCAATAGAATTCATACTTTTTTGTTTTAAGGATTTGAGAGTAAGCGAGAAATTTTTTTAAATCTTGTATTTTTGATTTACTACATTTTAAAAGTCATTTCTCGCTGTTACTAACTCAAAATCAATTCCTATGAAATGGAAGACAAAGGTTATTAGATTTTTTTATTGTCATTTTGGATTTGCACGGATTCAGGTACATTGTGCGCACAATCAAGGTACATTTGCACGTCTTTTTTATAGTATTGCTTACAATTGCTTACAATTGCTCACATTTTTAGGTACAAAATATCTTGGTTTTTTATACTTTTGAAAACCATTAAACCAAAAAACCATGTTCTTATGACTAACGTAATTGATTTTGATACTCTTTTGTTGCGAATTAACAGTTCTGTACCGATGAATACCACAAAAAAAGAATTTTATGAAGTCATGCATAGGCAAGCAGGATGGAGTTTAAGAGAGGTTAAGAGAAAAACCATAGAAAGAATAGTGGAATTGAGAAAGGTTCCTTCTAAAGAGGCTAGGACCACGAGAGTTATATATCCAAATGAATTGATTCAAATAATCGATGATTTTAAAATTGGTACATAAAAAAATCCACCTGATAGGGTGGATTTACTTTTTTAATTTGGTACTAAATTATTGTTTACTATTTTCTAAAGCTTCGATTTTTTTTTGTTTGTACTTAATAATTCGATTTAGACGTTCGATTTCTTTCTTTTGATCTAGAAATTGTTCCAATGTATAAAAAAGTATTTTTGGTACTGTTTTAAGTTTTTGTTCCTGTGCTACTGTCTCTAATTGTTTCCGTTGTTTTGGAGTTAAATTCCTTATGTAAGTGCTGTTTTTTATCATTTGCTATTGAATTGTAGACTTTTTGAGGTACTGAGGACTTTTTATTGAAATTCACGCCACGTGAATTTATATTGTTGTGGCGGCGTGAATTTATATTTTTTCGCCACGTGAAGGCAACAATAAGCCGTTGTATACTATTTTGGCTCTTCAAAAACCATCCAGTGAGTAACTTTTTCTCCCTCGTATCCCATAAACCAAACCCATTTTTCTTCTCCTACAGTCATTTTTAAGCGGTGATTATCAGTTACAGTTCCCATATCTGTTAGTACAATTAATTTTTTTGTGCACAGCGGACTTAATCCGTCATTTTTATCTATAACTAATTCTGTGCAAATTTCAGGCATTGCAACATCTACTCTTATCCAATTCATTTTGTTTTAAATTTTTGTTGTTTTTACGTTGTTATTTGATCGATTATAACTTGCGCTAATCGCTATTAGAAACGGTTGATAGCTGACAGTTACCAGTAATACTAAGAAACTACTACTTGAAGATATTTAGCAGAAAAACAACCACTAAAACCTTCGAGAAATACTACTTCTTCTTTACCTCTATTTAAATAACTGTCCGTTTGGCAAGTCCATAATTTGCCTTTGTATTTTGGTAAATTTGCCTCTCCGCAAGAGTGCATTACTACTTTGTCACCTTTTTTAAAAGTGGTTGTTTTGTTTTCGTAGATATAATTATCTGTTGTCATAATGAATAAGTACTACTGCTAACAGCGTATATACAAGATACGCCTACAAGCATTTGTTTATAATTTGAAATTTATCGTTTGGCGTACCTCGTATGTACGTAAAACGTTATAATCTAGACTATGTCTCAAGAAAAGAAATAAATTCATGTAATACATTTTCAAAAGTTGGATCTACATCAATTCCAAAATGTTTTTCATAAATTAAAGAAACAAATTCAATACATTGATCTACTGAAATGTTTTTACAAATTGTTTGATAACCATTGGTATTTTTATTATTTTCTTTTATGTTCTCAAAATGAAAAAAACCTTGTTTTTCATTATACTCTAATCTGTATTTTACAATTTTCTCATTGTCTTTGAAGGGGAATATTAAACACATCTTATATCAAAAACCTATAGACAAAAGGTTAGCTTCTTTGCAATTTTCAATCCCTTGAACTAAGCTGATTTCCTTTCCTTTTTCTAAACCGTCTTCAAATGCCTGTCTTTCTCCTTTCAAAGGGTTTTGTTTTTGATGATGGATTTTCAAGTCTAAATTTTTAAATTCACTTTTTATATTCTGTTTTTTTTCAACAACGATCAATCCATAGGCTTCTGGAATATTCTTTTCTTTCTCCTTATAAAGTTCCTTAATGTTACAAACTACTTCAATTAAAAATCCCTTTATAAAACTTGATGAAAGTGTGCGTCCGTGATAATGTTTTTTTAATTGAATATATTTTTCGGTTCTTAAGTAAACATCTTTCTCTTTTAAACAAGTTTTTGAAATCAAATTATAAAAATATCCACATAACGAAACGTCTTGTTCATGACCGAAGAATGTTATTCTTTTACTGTTATAATAGTGTTCGCAATCGAATAAATTTGCTAAATCGGCATAAAAAAGTGATAAATCAAAACCGCTTTTTGTCAATTCAAATTGCTCGGATACACATTTATTTATAATTGCAGAATCTTGTAAATCGTGTTCGGAAATAAAAAAATTAGTCATTAATTGATTTGCTTTTCTTAAAGCTGATTCCATTTCTTCTTTTGTTGCTCCGTTATCGGTTGTTTTTGATAATAGTGCTTTGATTTTGTCTTTTATCTTGTCATTCATTTTATCATTATTGATTTGAAGTCATTAAATAATTTAAACTAGATTCCTTAATTCCTTATCTAGAAAAATCTTTAGTTTGTTGATAAGGTGATTAGTATAAGTATTACGATCTGTTCTATTGAAACTGCAGCACTTTAATATTATGGCAGCTTGGGTAATTGTAAAGCTCACTGAATACTCATTTTTGCTCTGATCTGTCTTACTGCGTATTAAATAAAATAAGTTGTTTACAACATCAAACGTGATAATGCTATTCAAAAAATCATTATTGAGTTGATGAACTGCTACATATTTATTGTAAACATCAAGTTCTAAACGTAGTACCTCTAAATCTTCCATTTTAAGATTTTTTATGGTGATCCTGATCATGTTAAGCTCTTCTATGTTCTAAATAATTTTTTGTGTAATTGCAATAGAAATAAAACTGAGTCACTCTGCTAGCCAATGGGTGACTTTTTTTAAAGTCCGTCTGCATTTTATCCATGATTTGATCGTTGGGTAAATGATTTTTCTTTTGAGGTGAATACCATACTATTGGGGTTCCTGTCCACCCTGGTATCATAGCACGCATCTTAATTTTCGATTTTTCGGGATCTGCTAGGTGCATAACTTAAAATTTACTTTTATTTTTTGATACTGAATTTTTGTTATTTTGCAAATTCTTGTAATCAAGAATGGCCCTGTTTCCATTTTGTGCATAGACTACAGTATTTGAATTTTTACCGAACGAAAACGGCTTTAATCCTTTTTTTTCTTGTCTTTTAATGAAATCAATTTTGTCTTTTTTGTTTTGACCAATGATTTTTGCTTTTTTATAAAGATGAACTATTGTTTTCCAGTTAAAAGTGCAGCAAAGTGAAGCCATGAAAATAATAATGAAAAACCAAGCGGTATAAGTTAAAAATTGTAAGTACATTGTTTTTAGGTGTTTAAGATTGTTGTTTATTTTGTGTTTCGCCTATGCTGAAAAATGAGGTTAGTAATACAACCGATATTCGGCTCCAAGTATTCCAGTTACCAGGGTAAAAACTCCATTCGTAAAAACAGAAAAGGAGGTAAAAAAAGGCAGCGATAAAAAGTACATTTCTGTATTTTTCAGTAAAATGATAAATTAATTTCATGGTTAGCAGGTGTATTTAGTTTGAATTTTAAGTAGACTATCTGATAATTTTTGTAAATAATTTGTTGGGAGGTTCTTATCTACGTATTCTATCAATTCTGCCAGCTCGATACGGTTCTTGAAAAAAGCATTTAATTTGATATCGAATTTCTTTGCATGATTGATATTTTGTGTACGTATTTCAGCTTTTTTCTTTGCTGTTTTCTCTATTTTAGGCTTGTTTTCTAGATATTTAAGGTGATTAGTCCATGATTTTTTAGTGTACTCGAAGCCTATTTCTTTTTTCTCTTTTCGGGTAAAATCAAAGTAATCACTAGGGTAAAGAGGTGTAATTCCTGTTTTTGTAAACCATTTTTGAGCGTTATTTACTCTCCACAACATTTCGTCAAGTTTATCGACCATCAATTCCTTGTTGTAAAGGGAAATATTGCCATTATTTACAACAAATAGTTTTTCAGTATAGCTATTTATTGCTTTTTTCCAAGAGCCTACAAATGGAGTTGTTCCTCGGTACAATTTTGAAGCGTTTTTGAAAAATTCTTGAATAATTAAGGTTTTAAAATCTTCACGGTTCATGGTTCCGTAGCTGGCTTCCTTGTACAAAATACGTTTGTCTATGCGGTTGTAGTTGTTAAAGTCACCATTGGAAAGGCGTTGAGCAAATTCTTGATTATGCATTATTGAATTTTCTAACTTATCCGATAAATTATTAGAAACTTTAACATTTCGCGCGCCGCCCCCAAGTTTGGAATTTTCATCTTGCTTTGGGATGTTCCTGTAAAAAGAAGATAAAAGACCAGCCGTAGGCGTTCCTAAAATCTGAAAATCGGCTTGTCCGTTTTCTCTTTTATTAATATTTGTATTTATAGTTCTTGTAGCCTCATTATTATCTTTAAAATCTTTACGCCTTTGGGACATAACGTGTTGATTGTCAGTGTCGGTCAAAATTTGGGTTTTAGCGTCAAAAACGACTAAAATGTGGCTTGAAATATGCATTTTTAAGCCTGTTTTATGGCCTCTAAACAGATAGTCAACAAATACTCCAGCTTCTTCTAATCGTTGTCTGTGGTTGCGAATTGTGGCATTACAAACGTTGATAGAATATTCCCCGTTACGCTTCAAATTAGTGATGTGGTGTGAGTTAATTTCCATTTGGCGCACTGGGGTAGCATCTATAATTCCTAATTTTAGGTATTCGCTTGACGTTTTTTGCAATTGCAAAGAGTACAGGTATATCATTTGTTGAAAAACAATTTCTGAAGCGTATTTTACAGTAAGGTGTTTTCTTTTTTCGATTACCAAACCACGATCAATATTGAATTCAGCTACCAGCTCGTTGTATTCTTTTGCTTTTTTGTTGCGGTGACGTGTGATGAAAATGCGAGAAAACTCTTTTTGTACATCGTTAAGGGCGTTTTTTGACCTATAGGCGGTTACAGTTGCATTGTATTTATCAATTTCAAGATTGATCTCCGCAACCATTTCATTGTAATTAGCAATGTAAATGCGGTAATTATCCATTGTCATTGCAAACGCACTAGTATTAATAAAGGGGTAAACTGCCATTACTGGCTTTACATTCTCTGTTAATTGATTGAATGTTACAATTTCCTGTCTAGTGATAGGTGTGTTCTTAGGTTTTGGCTTAGGTTTCACGCTAACTGGTACATTAGCGTGATTCCCAAAAATATTTGCTTGAAATAAGCTGCCAATACTTTGTAATTGGTTGGTTCTTGACTGCATTGTGGTTGGTTTAATGGTGTGGTTTAGATTTTAATTAACAATGACAGTAGCCACGACTAGGAAACATTTCGTCGTTAAATTCCATAACATCAAATGTGATTTTAGTGTTTGCCATAACAAGACCTGCTATAAAGGCAATAAAATCATCGTGCAGAATACTAGGAGTAAACGGCAATTCAAGAGTAGCATTTTCAAGAGCTATTTTCATAGTTTGATTACTTTTTCCGTGGTTTCTAGGTAATGAGAAAATGGTATAAACATCTTCTAGTTCTTTATTATGTCTCCCTTCGTGATAAAGTCCTATTTCGTAACTTTTGTCAATATTTGAAATTATTAATGTCAAAAATGAATCGTCCCCCTTTTCTGCTTCAACATTAAAGTCGTCAGAATCTTGATCAGTATCATGTTCAAAACGAACGCATCGAATAAATTCCTCTAAAATTTTAGAAAATTTAATTTCTGCATCTGCTCTAGTGAGAATTTTTGTAACTAAAGGGATGAATGTTTTTGCAACAGCTGTATTAGCAATTTTGTCAATCTCGGCACTTAGTGCTTCGTTGATATTTGCTACTACATCAGGTAGAGTAAAAGCATGATCAAAACCTCTATTCAATAAGTTTTCTTCAAGTGCTTTTATATATGGTGAATTATATCCAGTGTAAAAATCCTTTATCGTTTTTACCGCACCTTCTTGAGCGTATTTATTTGCCGCTATTTGAAGTTCTTCTGTGTTGATTGATGGGATAATTTTATTCATAGGTTTTAGGTTTTAATAATTTGAATAAACAATGTTTTCTTTCGTTTTGAATGCGATGTAAATTTTTTCGGGTGATTTTATTTTTATTTGATTGTCAAGAACTAATTCGTACCTGATTGCTTGTTCATTAATCACTTTTCTAGTATCAATAGGGTAGTGGTCCTTAATGAGTTCATACGCATGTTTATCCGTAGTCTTAAGCTTATTAACCCAGCTTGCATACAACATAAACCCATGCAATATTTTACGCTCTTCAGCTGTAAGTCGCTTCTTTTTGTCAAAATTGATCTTACCATGATGTTCTTTAAATGGCTCGAGTAATTTTCTAGGAATAGTTTTCATGTGATCCGAATTGATGAAGACTTTTATTCCACGACCTCCTTTGTGTTGAAAAGTGATAGCCATTTTAATTGAAGTTAACCAATCGTTGTATTGATTGGTCAATGCGTTGATTCTCTTTTTCAACTTGCATATTCACAATATCGGTGGTAATTTCATCGCAGCGAATCGCTACTTCATATGCGGTCATATTGAAGCAGCTGATATCTTTTTCAATTACGACAAATGATTCTTTAGCTTTAACGAAGCGGTAAGCTGCTCTTAATTTTGAAATGAAATTTTTGAATTTTGTTCTTCTGAAGTTTAGAACTTTAATCTCTGAATTTTGCATAATTCGGTTGGTTTAATGGTGATTATCTTTTTATGAATGGTTTACAATTTCAAAATGAACGTCGATATTCAATTTTGCCGTTGTTAGGTTTTGAGCTGCTTTTTGTTTTTCCTGTTTTAGATGAATAAGCATTGGCTTTAAGATCTCTTGATCATGCTCCTCTATCAAAACACTAATGCATTCAATTGCGGTGGAGTAGTCGTCTATCTTTTTTATTAATTCAGATACAGTCATTATTGGTTTGGTTTAATGGTGAAAAAAAATGCAAAGGACTTGGTAATGTTTGAATTATTAATTCGGGTAAGAACGTATTGCCTTTGCATCTATTTTTTTAACCTTTCAGAACCGCCACAAGATGACCTAATAACTGGTGGCGGAACTTCTAGGGAATTATGCAAGTTAAACTTGCTTCGGGATTCGATCTCGATCTTTAATGGTTTTTACAGCATATTCTAGCGTTACCATTGGATCTTTATGTTTAACCTTAATTTGTTTACTTTTTACTACGGGAATTTGTAGTTTTAAAAATTCATGGCTAAATGCTTCTAAATCCTCTGGGGAGAATTGTTGAATTATATTTAGAACTGAATTTGCAAAAATTGTAGACATTTTTTTTATCTTTGTAGTGTTGGGGTGGTTCCTGACAATTCTTCCAAACCGCTAGGTTTGGTTTAATGGTGAAAGCGGGCGTGGTTGCCCGCTTTTTTATAAAATTATACTAAGGCGTGGTTGTATTTTTTTGGTTACGAAGTTTTTTTAATTCATCATCTAGTTCTTTCTTAATGTTTTTATCATCTAAAACTGATTCAGTTAATAAAATGAGCATAAAAATTAGCACTATTATAAATATTATAAAAACTATAAAATTATCGTAAGTATTTATTAAATTTTTCATAAAACGGCACGGTTTTTATTTACACTTTATTGGTTTTTTTTGAATAATTTTTTTTAGACACTATTTGCCTAATGGTGTTAGCAGTTCGTTTGTATTTTTTTGCTAAAATCCCTTCTGCTTCATCACGAGTTAAAATCCCATCAGTACGAAGATCATTGTATTCTTCTTTTACTTTTGTGTTTCGTAAGATTGTTTTTTCATTTTTAGCCATAATAAGATGTTTTAGAAATTGTTTTTTACTATATTTCTACAACAAATTTACGATAAAAAAAATGTAAAAAAC
>NZ_QKNZ01000115.1:0-2790 GCF_014156605.1 Flavobacterium sp. SOK18b | reverse complement strand
ATTAAGTACGTATATTGTTTTTAAAGTACTGTTACTTTAATACAAATGGTAATTTTAAATTCTTTTTAGACCTAATTTACCGTTTATTCACTTATATTTGTTACATTTGTAAATAGATATAATTTAAATATAATTCACAATGGTAAACATCGAAGATTTTATTAAAAGGTTAGAAATTATATTGGATTATTACGGACTTAATGCCTCTTCATTTGCAGATAAAATAGGTGTACAACGTTCTAGCTTGTCACACCTCCTATCTGGAAGAAACAAACCAAGTTTGGATTTTATATTAAAAATTTTAGATGTTTTTCCCGAAGTTGATTTGTATTGGATTCTAAACGGGAAAGGAAGTTTTCCTAAATTACAGGAATTTAATGTAAACAATTTAAATATTAAAGAAAATAGAAACAGTTCCAATTTTGATACTGAAGTAAAAAGCAATAGTTCCACTGCCGATTTGTTTACTGACTTTATACCTCCTATTCCTAATATAATTTCAGAAATTCCATTTCCTACGAAAAATACAACTCATTCAGATCAGGAAGAGATTGAAACAATCATGATTTTTTATAAAAACGGGACCTTTAAACAATATACTCCAAAATAAAAATGCTTTTCCAGAAACTCTAGAAAAGCATTTACTTTTGTGATCATTCAATCTTGTATCAATTTCTAAATTTTAATTTTAGAATTGAATTCCATTTTCGGGAATTTTACCCAAGACTCCTTTGTAGTGTTCTTTCAGTATTGTTAAGTCTTGTTCTATATTGCCAGACGGATTTAACGGTTGCCCTAAATGAACCTGTTTTCTACCAAAATCAAACGAAACAGGAACAATAGGTACATTAGCTTTTAAAGCCATATAATAAAATCCTGTTTTTAATTCACTTACTTTTTTACGAGTCCCTTCTGGTGCCACAGCCAATCTAAAAGTATTTTTTTTATCAAATATGGCAGCTATTGAATCCACTTTGTTTAATCCTCCACTCCTATCCAGTGGTTCCCCGCCCATATATCTAAAATAAATTCCGAGTGGAAAACGAAACAACTCTTTTTTACCTACCCAATTCATTTCAAGTCCTGTAATTCCCCTTGTAAAAATGCCAAGGTAAAAATCATGCGCGCTGGTGTGTGGCATAACCATCATGACGCACTTTTTTAAATTAGGATCTATTCCACCTACTATTTTCCAACCCATAAGTTTAAAAAACAAGAATTGGTATATTATTTTTTTCATTACTTAGATTTTGTGACAAAATAAATGATAAAAAACTTATTTTTGATTAAAACCATTCGTAATGATCAAAAAAATATTGAGTTATTTAATTCCTGTTAAAATTTTTGAAACAAAATCAAGCATTAGCCAGTCAATTGAAGTTACTTGGGCGAACGGAGAATTAGTTTTAGATTCCAAAAATGCGAACTACTCTTATGGTAGTTTACAGCGCATTTTAAGACTCGGGTTAAAAAGTATTGGTTTTGAAAAGATAGTAAAAATGGAAAGCATCTTACTACTAGGTGTTGCCGGAGGAAGCGTTATTAAAACATTAGTTGACGATGTGAAATTTAAAGGCAAACTAACTGGAGTTGAGATAGATCCCGAAATTATTCATATTGCAAATACCTATTTCAAATTGAATGAAGTTGAAAATCTGGAAATTATAATCGACGACGCTTTTGAATTTGTGTTAAAAACTAAAGAAAAATACGATTTAATCATCATTGATATATTTCAAGACACCACTATGCCTAATTTTTTATTCGAAATCTTTTTTACCAATAGGCTTTGCCACCTCATTAAATCAAAAGGTTTTATTCTATTCAACACCATGATTTTGAACGATGATCAGAACAGTAGAAATAAAAAATATATTACTGATTTTGTCCATCCGCAATTTCAAATTAGGACGATTCCCCGAATTGAAATTCACAATGAACTTATTGTAATTGAAAAATTAGCGTAGCAACTCCTTATTTTAAAGCATTTTTCTGGCTTTTTCTAAATCTTCAAGAGTATCAATCCCGATGCCTACGTGTGTGGTCTCGACCATCTTGATTCGTTTTCCAAACTCCAAATAGCGCAGTTGTTCTAGTTTTTCGGATGCTTCCAAAGATTGCATTGGTAAACTGTAAAAATCCAACAATGCTTTTTTTCTAAAAGCATAAATACCAATGTGTTGCATGTATCGAACACCTACATTTTGCTCTCTCGGAAACGGAATCACAGATCGGGAGAAATACAAAGCAAATCCGCTTTGATCCACTACAACCTTCACATTATTCGGATTATTGATATCTTCTTGATTAGTGATTTCGCGCATTAACGAGGCTAAATCAACTTTTTTATCCAAATCGTTTTTAAAAACTTCAATGACTTTGGCAAGAGGTTCGCCATCAATAAAGGGTTCATCACCTTGCACATTAATCACAATATCAACATCTAGATTTTCGACTGCTTCGGCAATTCGATCGCTACCGGATTCATGTTCTTTGACACTCTTAATAGCTTTTCCACCATTAGAAATAATTTCATCATAAATCAAATCGGAATCCGCCACTACAAAAACATCATCAAACAATTGCGTGTTGATGGCTGCTTCATAGGTTCTTAGGATTACGGTTTTCCCTCCAAGATCTTGCATCAGTTTAGCGGGAAATCGTGTAGAGGCGTAACGTGCGGGAATGACTGCTATTATTTTCATATTTTTGTCAAATATATTTACTAATACAAAGTTAATCAGAATTTAAATACAATATTTAATTAATTATATTTATGAGGTTTAAAAA
>NZ_QKNZ01000114.1:0-5514 GCF_014156605.1 Flavobacterium sp. SOK18b | reverse complement strand
ATTCTAATTTAAGTAAGAGCGCGTACAACAATACGATATAAGCAGTGAAACTAGCTAACATATAAAAATTATAGACTGAAAAATTAATTAATCCAGTCCATAATGTAAAGTATTTGCCTATAAATTCCGTTAAAAACGAAAATACAATTATAAACAATATAAATTTAGCTTTATTATTAGGCAATTTATAATAGAATCGAAATCCTATTAAACTTGATAATAAAGCTAAATAAATAATATAAAATCTTAAATCTTCAAACATTTATTAAATATAAGGGATTGGAGGTGGATTACCAATAGAGCCATAGTTTAATGGCGCAATATTCAAGGAATCATCATTTTCTATAGATTTTTCTATTTTGGACACTTCTGTAGTTTTTTTAATTTTCTTTGTCCCTGTTGGGGCTAAAAAAATAGTTGTTAAACCTGATTTTTCGGCATATGCTTTATCTTCAGGATAAGCGCCAAAATGAAAGCGAATTCCATCAATTTCGCCTTTTTGCTTTTTTGCTTCAGCTTTTATGTAAGCAATATAATTTTCTAATTCCACAATAGAAAACCAAATCGCATTAGCATCTTCTTTTTTTATAGCTTCCTTGATCAAAGGATATCTGGTTTTATTATAATTTTCATTTAGCAATTTAGCAAATTCTTTAGTAATAAGTTGTTTTGGCTTAATTGGTTTTTGTTCCATAATGTTTTTTAGTTAAGGTTAGATTATTAAAGGGTAACAGGACAAAACTATTTCAATTCAGTAGATACCACAAGGGGAAATATCCCCTTTTTTTTAGGGTAAATCGAAAAATAAAATAGGGTGTCTTTACTCTTTTGTGAAAACTAGTTATGTCACAACTTTGTATCAATCCATTTGGTGCACAAAATGGAGAGGTGGAATCTGAAAAACCTTAATAAGAGAGTAAGAATTAAATTTTAATAATAATAGTTATGTCAAATTTAGTCGCAGAATTAAATAGTTTAGATTTTAGTGTTTACATCGGTGGACCATTACAAGCAGCTGTTCAAGCTCAAAACGCAGCCTCTATGGCACAAGTTAATTTTATACAATCAGTTGGTTTTGAAGATGGAGCTTCTGCTACTGATCCAAAAAAGTTACGTTATGTAGATTTCAACTACAAAAAATCGGTACCTAATCCAAATTATGATCCAGATCCTACAAAAGCAACCGTTCCAGGAAATACAAAATTTGATGATAAAGAGGTGGAAATTAGAGTTCCGTTCTTAACGATGTTGTCTATTCCAAGTATCAGAATAGAAGAAATGACCATCGATTTCAATGCGAAGCTTACTTCTACAGAGACCAAAAGTGTTTCTAGTGAGTTTGCCGCAAGTGCTGAACTTGGTATTAATTACAAAATTGTCAATTTCAAAGCTTCTGCTTCGTACAAGAGGACTTCAGTTACGGGTTCCAATGTTGAGAAAACCTATAATCTAGGCGTACACGTTCGTGCTGTTAATGATGAATTACCAGCTGGGTTAGATCGTATATTAACAATGCTAGAAGACAGTATAGCTAGTGTAAACGCGTAATAATATTAAAATAGATTGGCTGTCTTGTTGGGGTGGCCAATCTATTTAAAAAATAAGAAACTATGATAAAATTGAATGATTACCTAGGAAGTATTGTGGCTAGTTTTACCAATGCAAAAATAATGTCTGACCTTCAAACTGTAAAATTGGCCGAAGAATATGCAAAACATGATTATTTGAAACATTTTTCAATTCCAAGAATGCGTATTGACGATGTTGAAATGACAATTCCCATTGCTTTAGATGAAATTGAAAACATCTCAAAACCTCCAGTAATTGGTTTTGATAGTATCAAGATTAACACTTTAGTTTATAGTTTCCTATTAGAAAAATTTGGAGTCTTAAAAATTACAAAGGAACCTACTAAATTGCTACAAACGGAGACAGCGAGACAAGTAGGTATTTTAGAAAAACAAATTAAACTAACCAACAGTCATGATTCTGTTTCGGGTTTTTCAAAAGAAATCGTAGTGTATTATTTAAAGATAATTGAAAAATATGCTTTGGTAAACAAAGAATTATTAGCCAAAATGAATTATGATCTGATTGTTAGAGATTTAATTACAGTTTTAACGCGAGAAATTACAATTAGTAAAGAGGTGGAGGCTTTAGCCAATCTTAATATTGTTGTTGAAGCTAATAAATTAAGGGAACTTAAGTCTGAAAATTTAATATTCATTAAGTTGAAAATTTCTGAAAATGGAATGGAGTGGAGTAGATCTGAAAATGCTAATGGAGAAATCGAATCAAAATTATTACCTGAATAGTTATGAAAAAATCAACATTGAATCTAGTTAGTGTTTTAAAAAACAATTTATTAGAGTTCCCAAAAATAACGAGAAGTCTAGAGAATAAGGATCCATTTTTTATAGAGAAGTTATCTGCATGGATTCAAAAAAACGAAGAAATATTTAGTACATACACTATTAGTGAAGTTTCTGAATTATCCGGCTTGTATAGCAAATTGTTGATTCCGAGGTTTTCTGATAATAAAAGTATCTCTTTAAAGAAAGCACAATTAAAAGCTGCCTCGGAGATATTATATGATTTACAAAGCTTGATATTGACAGTTTTAAAACCCTTTGAATTAAAAGTTGAAGAGTGTAGAGAACTGGTAAAGCAAATCTTATTGATCATTAGCCAGGCAAAAGTTGTAAAGTATGACCCTGATTTACCATTTGAAAATTTTGTAGATGCTATCTGGAAATTTACGACGTCAAATGAACAATTACAAGCTGGAGCAATCAAATTGAAAACAATGTTGATTATGTCTGATATTCAAATGCTTATTGCCGAAGAAATAAACTTAGAAGATTACTGCTAAAAAGAAAAATGTAAACTATTTTTAGTGTTTCAAAATATTAAAAAAAGCGGTCGACTACAATTTAAAGCAACCGCTTTTTTAATTTCCACAATATGTATTATCTTAAAACGGCACCAAGTTCTGTTTCAAAGTTCTTTTGTAACTTACTCATAATTTTATCAATTTGAGCATCAGTAAGTGTTTTTGCATTGTCTTGAATGGTAAAACTCAAGGCATATGATTTTTTGCCTTCGGGTAAGTTTTGACCTTCGTAAACATCAAATAGATCAATGTTTTTCAAAAGTCCTTTTTCAGTTTGTCTAGCCAAGTTGTATAAGCTTTCATAACTAACTGTTTGTTTTAGCAATAAAGCTAAGTCTCTGCGTACCTCAGGATATTTTGGAATCTCTGTATATTTAATTTTAGTACTTATTTTTTTAAGGATTAAATCCCAATTAAAGTCTGCATAAAACACTTCTTGTTTAATTCCAAAATGCTTTAATATTACTTTTTTAACTACTCCTAATGAAACGATTGTATCATTCCCAACAACTAGTGAAATTCCTTCAGCAAAAACATCTAGTTCAACTGGTTTAGTTTGTAATTTATCAATACCCAATCGAGATAAAATACCCAAAACATATCCTTTAAACAAAAAGAAATCAGAAGTTTTCTGTGTTCCAGTCCAGTTTTCTTGGTTTCTATTACCAGTAAGTAATAAACTTAAATGTTTTTTCTCTTCATAACCAGCAAGGTAGTTGTGGTATGTTTTACCAAACTCAAATAATTTTAAATCAGCATTTTTACGATTAATGTTATATGATACTGCTTCAAGACCAGAGAAAAGTAATGATTGTCTCATGGTTGATAAATCAGCACTCAAAGGATTTAACATGGTTACATTATTCGTAGGATTTAGTTGATCAGAAAGTGTAACGTAGTTTGCCGTTGTCAATGAGTTAGCCATCATTTCATGAAATCCTTGAGAGTTCAATTGAGAGGCAATAACATTTTGAATTTTATAATCTTCGTTTCGTGGCGCGTTAAAAACCGTCGCATTCAATTTATTTGAAAAAGCAATATTGTTATAACCGTAAACTCTTAAAAGTTCTTCAATAACATCAATTTCTCTTTGAACATCTACACGGTACGCAGGAATAGTCAATCCAAGTCCAGCATCCGATACACTATTTACCTTAATGTCTAATGAAACCAGTATTTTTTTAATAGTATCTTTTGGAATTTCCTGTCCAATGATTTTATTGACATTTTTAAAGTTCAGAAAAACATTAAAATCTTCAATTTTCTTTGGATAGACATTCACAACATCTGATGTGATTTCGCCACCGGCAACTTCTTGAATTAGTAAAGCAGCACGCTTTAATGCATATTCAGTGATGCTAGGATCAATTCCTCTTTCAAATCTAAAAGAGGCATCGGTATTAAGTTGATGTCTCTTCGCTGTTTTTCTAATACTTACAGGATTGAAATAGGCACTTTCCAAGAAAATAGTACTAGTACTTTCTGAAACTCCTGATTTTTTTCCGCCAAAAACACCAGCAATACAAAGTGGTCCTTTTTCATCACAAATCATTAAGTCTTCCTCATGTAATTCTCTTTCAACATCATCAAGAGTGGTAAATTTTGTCCCCGTCGCAAGAGTTTGAACGACTACTTTTCCGTTTATTTTAGCAGCATCAAAGGCATGAAGGGGCTGACCCAATTCGTGTAAAACGTAATTCGTAACATCAACAATGTTATTTTTTGGGTTTAACCCAATAGATTTTAATCTGTTTTGTAACCAAGCAGGAGAAGGTTTTACTTCAATACCAGAGATTGTAACGCCACAATATCTAGGTGCTAATTTTGGTTCTTTAACATCAATATCAATCTTTAAAGTTCTTTTATCTACTCTAAAATTACTAACTGAAGGTGTAATAAGCTCTACGCTAACTCCATTTTGTAAAAGTCCTGCTCTCAAATCTCTAGCTGTACCTAGATGGCTCATAGCATCAGCACGATTTGGTGTTAATCCTATTTCAAAAACTTCATCATTTTCTATTTTAAACACAGTTGCAGCGGCTGTTCCAGGTACCAATGAGTCGTCTAAGATCATAATTCCATCGTGGCTTTCACCAAGACCTAATTCGTCTTCTGCACAAATCATACCGTGGCTTTCTTGACCTCTAATTTTTCCTTTCTTGATTGTAAAAGCATTACCCTCTTTATCATACAATTCTGTCCCAATAGTAGCAACAGGAACTTTTTGTCCTGCACCTACATTACTAGCACCACAAACTACTTGTATGGGTGTTCCGGTTCCTATATCAACAGTTGTTATTTTCAGTCTGTCAGCATCTGGATGTTGTACACATGTTAATACATGACCTATAACTACTCCTTCTAATCCTCCTTTAATAGATTGGTACTTTTCAACCACTTCTACCTCAAGCCCTAAGTCTGTAAGCAATGCAGCTGTTTCTTCGGATTTCCAGTCTATTTTTATAAATTGTTTTAACCAGTTGTATGATATTTTCATTTGTATTTTTTAATGATATTGCTTTACAAGTCCCGTTTTCAAAGACGCGTGCAAATATAAGGATTGCAGTTTGTAGTAAGAAACTATTTTTTTGTTTTTTAAGTTATAATTGTATTCATTTTAA
>NZ_QKNZ01000113.1:0-2043 GCF_014156605.1 Flavobacterium sp. SOK18b | reverse complement strand
ATTTCAAAAGCAGCTGGTAAAGGAAATCTTGATCAGTTCATGACTAACTTACAAAAAGATATTAAAGCTGGAAATATTGAAGGAGCTATTGCTGCTTGTGACAAACAAAAAGGTTCTGTTGCTAACCCAATCAAATCTGCTTTATTGAAATACCAAGAAGTTAAAAGAGAAGGTTTTGATAGTGAAGCTGCTGCTGAAACAATCCACAAAGAAATTGAAGAAGTTACTTCATTAGAAATGCCAATGTTAGAGAAGCACATGACTGTACTTTCTACAATGGTATCTTTAGGAACTCTTGCAGGATTGTTAGGAACTGTAACGGGGATGATTAAAGCATTTAGTGCATTATCTGCTGCAGGTACTCCTGATCAAGCTGCTCTTGCAAATGGTATCTCTGAGGCCTTGATTAACACGGCTACAGGTATCTCTACTTCTGCTTTAGCAATTATTGCTTACAACTTCTTTACTTCTAAAATTGATACTTTGACTTATTCTATTGATGAGGCTGGTAATACAATTGTGAACACATACAGACACTTCAGAAGTGCTCAAAAATAATTAATAATTTATTTTGCAAGAAAGTAGCTCAATTTTTGCTGCTGCTTTCTTGTAAATTTTAAAAAATATATTAATGGCTATAAAAATGAAGAAAAAAGCAGGGTCTACGGACATGACTGCTATGTGTGATGTGGCTTTTTTATTGTTGTCATTCTTCGTAATGACTGCAACTGCAAAAATCCCTGAAGCATTGCCAGTTGATACCCCTGCATCAACAGTTCAGTCTAAATTGCCAGAAGATAATTTAGCAACCGTTACCATAGGTAAAGGAAAAGTATTTTATGATTTAAAAGGTAGAGAAGTTCGTAAAGAAGCTTTGCAATTGATGGGTCAAAAATATGGTGTTGAATTTACTGAAAGTGAAACAGAAACATTTGCTTTGATGGAAGGTATTGGAGTTCCAATCGCTAACCTGAAACAGCTTATTGCAATGAAAACTGCGGATAGAAACAAACCAGGTGTTCAGCCAGGTGTTCCTAAAGATTCTCTTGATAATCAATTAAAAGAATGGATTTACAATTCTAGAATTGCAAATATCAAAGTGAATGACAAAGAATTGCAAATAGCCATAAAAGGTGATGCAAAAGAGGAGTATCCTGCTATTAAAAAAGTAATGGATATTTTACAAGACCAAAAAATCAATAACTTTAATTTGGTTACTGGTTTAAGAGCAACTGAGAAATAATTAAAAAAATACACTAAAATGGCTGAATTAAATACTGGCGACGGTGATGGCAAAAAAGGTGGTAAGGTAAGAAGTAAAAAATCCAACTCAAAAGTAGATTTAACTGCAATGGTGGATTTAGCTTTCTTGTTGATTACATTCTTTATGTTGACCACTACCTTGTCAAAACCACAATCGATGCCTTTGGGATTACCAGATAAACAAGATAACCCTGATGAAAAACCAATTAAAGTTGATGAAAATCGTACTTTAACAGTTATGTTAGGTGACAACAACAAGATTGTGTATTACATGGGATTGTTTGATGCGCCTATTGCTGGCCCTAAAGAAATAGCGTATGGTAAAGAAGGTATACGTGCTGAATTATTAAAAAGAAAAAAATCAGTAGTTGAATACTCTGGAAGTGCAGACAAAGGTTTAATTGTTATTATTAAACCAGGAAAAAAATCAAATTACCGTAATTTGGTAGATATACTTGATGAAATGGCTATAGTAGGTGTTCCTTCAAATGCTATCGTTAATGATTTCACTCCAGCAGAATTAAAATTGTTAGAAAGTAATTAATATTTTCAATTACTCAATAACCTAATAATTAAGAAAAATGAAATTAGATATATTCACAAACCAGTGGCTTGATATTGTTTTCGAAGGTCGTAACAAAGCATATGGTGCTTACGAACTTAGAAAAACGAATAACAAGACTGCAACTAAAGCACTTATAATAGGTGCTATAGTATTTGCTTTTGCGGTTAGTATGCCACTTATTTTAGGTTTACTTCCTGATTCTTCTGATGGTGATG
>NZ_QKNZ01000112.1:0-4071 GCF_014156605.1 Flavobacterium sp. SOK18b | reverse complement strand
GGTGCTGCTGGTGTGCCTAATGTATCGTTTCCTGCTATGATTTGACAAGCGGTAAACACTGTACTGTTAATTACATTAGCATAAGATCCTGTATATGTAGCTGCTGGCAAGTTTACTTTACCGTTAGCCAAAACTGGCGCTACTGCTCCTCCTGTTTGACCAAATTGCTGTCCTGCAGCTGCACTCGTAGTATTATTATAATATTCATTAGAATCTGAACATCCATCGTTATCTGAATCAAGATCTAAATAATTAGGAATACCATCTAAATCTGTATCACATTCTACTTTTGCGAAGAAAGAATAAGCTACAAGATCTCCTGATCCAATATTAGATCCCGTTACATTTATAGAACTTATTAAATTTGTACCTACACCAGCAAGCATTATCCTTTGATCATCAATAGATCCAACAGAAGTAATTGCACCAGATGCAGGATTATAATTTAGATCAGGATTAACACTAGCAAGGGTTACTAATCTAAAATTATTATTTGCAGCACCTCCATTCACACTAAAAGTGTAGGAAGCAGCACTGCTGCCAATTGTACCATCAACATCTCCAATATTAAAAGCAATTTGATTTGCTGGTACTGGAGTGCTAAAATTGACTGTAAAGTTAGCGCTTCCACTTTTAGCATAGCGTTGCTCTCCACCTGAAATATTTACGTAAAAATTTGTTTGATTATCTGTAAGAGTAGCAACAGCAGTTTGAGTGACTGCACCTGTAAACGTGTAAGTAACATTTGAAGCAGTACTACCTTTCCAAACACCATTAGAATTTTGGGCTAAATATCCTTGGCAATCTTCTACAATGTCACGAATTCCATCATTATCATCATCTAGGTCTGTAAAATTTCCTACTCCATCATTGTCACTGTCTAATTGAACAACTATAGTAGAGGTTGAAGTATTATTCCCTGGTGTCGGATCGGTTTCATTTGCAGAAATAGTTGCTGTATTTGCATAACTCCCTGTTGCATTTACAGTAGCAACTATTGATAATGTAGTACTAGATCCATTATTTAAGTTTCCAATGGTCCAAACTCCTGTTCCACTGTTGTATGCTCCAGCTCCGTTATCACTAGCATATGTGTAGCCTGATGGGAGTAGATCGTTTACGACAACTGCAGTTGCGTCGCTTGGTCCAACGTTATTTGCCGCTAATGTGAACGTTACATTACTACCCACAATTGGTGTAGCGTTATTTACTGTTTTAACAACGCTTACATTAGATGAAGCATCAACAAAATTTCTACCGGTAATGGATGCGAAACCAAAGATATTGTTATTTATAACGCTATCATTTGCACCTTCTACATCAGAAAAATTAGAGAAGCCAGCCAAATTGGTTTGTGTAACAGTATAAGTTCCTAAACTTGCAATAGGAATGACAAACGAGTAATTTCCTGAAGCATCTGTTGTAGTTGTTTGATTGTTGGGACCTGTTAAATTTATCGTAGATCCTGAGATGACTCCTCCTCCTTGTACAGAGACATTCCCGCAAAGCAGTGGAGTGGTCAAAACGGTTGATTCTCTTCCAGGGTAAGTAATATCCCTAAAATAAATCGAATTCAATCTCTCAACATTAGTTCCTCCCATTGAACCTATGGTAATAACCATGGAAGAACGATTCTCAAAATAGGCAGTGTATGCAAATCCTGGTGCTACACCTGTGCCTGGTTGTACTGCACTAGTTGTAGCAGTACCTCTAAAACTAGTACCAGTAGTTGCAAACGTTAAATTAGTTGGATTAGAGTTAAATCTTGCATCCGGTAAATTCATTTCTACATATTCTCTTAAATTAGCATTATCGCCATCTACATCAAGTGCTGAAGCATAATAATTTAAGCGTACCGGATTAGCAATTGTTCCTCCTGCAGTTACAAAATTAAATGTAAATGTAAATGCTACAGGATTCCCTCCATTAGTTAACATCGAAGGCTGAAATGCTTCATCAAAACCATCTACTCCCTCTGTCACCGCTGGTTTATCCAAGTCTGAAAGTGATGGTGTTCCCCCTGAACCGAAAATTGCAGATATTGTCACTAAAGCATCAACGCCGGTTGTTACATTTGGAAAACGATATACGTCGCCTTCATCAGCAATACCATTATTGGAACCTGAAACAAATACTGGATTTTGAAAGCTCAAATTGGCTGTAGTAGCAGTTGAATTACAATTCCTTTGTGCGGTTGCATCATAAGGCACAATTGTAAATTTTGAGGTATTGTTAGCTGAAATTGGATCAGCCTCATTTGCAGCAATCATAGCAGTGTTAACATAACTTCCCGTAGCATTTACTCGAGCCACAATTGATAAACTTGCACTAGCACCATTCGCTAAATTCCCTATTGACCATATACCTGTACCACTATTATAGGTACCCACTGAAGGTAATGCACTTACAAATGAATAACCTGCCGGTAAAACATCATTTACAATAACACCCGTTGCTGGACTTGGTCCCGCATTATTCGCAGTTAATGTAAAAGTAACATTGTTTCCCACAGTTGCAGTAGCACTGCTTCCAATTTTAACAATTCCAACATTGGCTTGCGGTACTGGACTTGTTGTTCTACTATCAGCATTATTGCCTGATACTGGATCTGTTTCATTTCCAGCAATAGTTGCTGTGTTGATATAACTTCCTGAAGCATTTACTCTAGCCACAATAGATAGGGTTGCATTCCCACCGTTAGCTAAATCACCTATTAACCAAAGTCCTGTAGTGTTGTCGTAAGTGCCTACTGACGGTAAAGCACTAACAAAAGTATAACCAGCTGGTAAAACATCTGTAACATTAACACCGGTTGCCGCACCTGGCCCCAAATTACTAGCCGTTAAAGTAAAGGTAACATTACTGCCTACATTAGGTGAAGGGTTATTTACAGCTTTCGCAATTTGTAAATCAGCATTTGTTAAACCCTCAATTAAATTTAAAAATACTCCTGAATCTAAGGAAGCATCACCTGCATCAGCAATAACAACCTTAAAGGTATAAGTCCCACCTGGAGTTAAATTATTAACAGTTCTTGTTATAAACCTTGTAACACCATTAAACTCACTGAAAATAGGAAAAGGTCCTGGTTGTGGTGGAGTGTTAGCTACATACGCCCCTCCTGAAACAGTAGTACTATGACCATTATTTATGTATAAAGCAGATTGTGTTCCATCATAAGCTGCAACAGGAGTCGCTCCTGCTATAACACCGGGAAAACCACCGTTTATTTTGTTGATAGATGTAGGACTGCCAGCTGGAGTAGTGGCTAAATTTCGATTACCAGTAATACCTGGCCCCGAAATAAAAAAACCAAAAGCATCATCAAAATTTGTACCTACATAATCCGGATATTCTTCGGACCCAAAATGGTACCCTATTTTTAAACCAGTTATGGTAGGTCCTAAGGTAATTGTAAAAGTATAAGCTACTAAATCATTGATAGCAGTTCCGTCTATTGTTGACAAATCGGGATCTGAGAGGGTTGCTGCTGCTGGATTATCAGAGCGCTGAATTTCAGTATTCCTATTCGCCAAGTCAAATGCTGCATTTCCAGTACTGAAAAAGGCACCACTAGGAAAACCTAGACCTGCACCCGTAATCCCATTTGTAAAAGTTGCAACTTGGTTTGATCTTAAAATAGCCTCATCTGTTTGAGCACCAACCAAGGTACCCCCAGTAATGACAATACCTGGACCTTGAAGGGCGAGGTTAATTTGCGCATTACTTGGGTTGGTGTTTGCAGTAACCTGAGCACTACTATTTACGGTATACAAGAAACAAAATAGGAATAAAAATCTTGGTACTTTAAAAATAAATGAAGGTAATTGTATATTCATAATTCACTTTGTTAATTTATTCTAACTGTTTGCACTAAACTATATTAAATCTTAGCTTAAAAAATTTTAAAAAAACCATCACATTCTATGAAAAAACTTAATTAAAGCGGTAATAAAAACTTCGATACTTTTTTCAAAAAAAACATTACTAAAAAGAATCTTTTAAAATGATATTATATAAATAAAAATCAAAATTCTATTCAATTATTACAACACTTTAAGTACGATACAC
>NZ_QKNZ01000111.1:0-6449 GCF_014156605.1 Flavobacterium sp. SOK18b | reverse complement strand
GTTCCAGCTGTAAGACCAGTAGCAGTAGCCGCTGTTCCACCAGATGGAGCCCAAGAGTAAGTATATCCACCAGCACCACCAGAAGGAGTCACTGAAGCAGAACCATTAGAACCTCCATTACAAGACACATTTGTTTGTGCAGCAGTTGCCGTACTGATAGCAGTTGGCTGTGTGATTACAAAGTTAACAGCAGTAGTACAACTGTTTGCATCCGTTACAGTACATGTCCAAGTCCCAGCTGTTAAACCTGTAACAGAAGGAGTTCCGTCACCTGTTGGGGTACCTGGAGTCCAGTTGTAGGTATATCCACCCGCTCCACCTGTTGGAATATTAATAGCAGCTGCACCAGTTGAACCTCCATTACAAGCGATATTCGTTTGTGATGCAGGTGTTACTGAAATAGCAGTTGGTTGTGTCACCGTAAAGTTTTGTGCTCTGGTACAACCGTTAGCATCGGTAACAGTACATGTCCAGATTCCTGCTGTCAAGCCAGTAACAGAAGTAGTTCCGTCACCCGTTGGATTACCCGGCGTCCAGTTGTAGGTATAACCACCAGCTCCTCCTGTTGGCGTATTGATAGCCGCGGCACCATTTGAGCCTCCAAAACAAGAAACATTAGTTTGTGATGCAGGTGTAACGGCAATTGCAGTTGGTTGCGTAATCGTAAAACTTTGCGTAGCGATGCATGAGTTAGCATCGGTAATGGTACAAGTCCAAGTTCCGGATGATAATCCTGTTACTGATCTTGTTCCATCACCTGTTGGGTTGCCTGGCGTCCAGTTGTAGGTATAACCACCAGCTCCACCAGTAGGGGTATTAATTGAAGCCGCTCCGTTAGAACCGCCGAAACAAGACACATTTGTTTGTGCAGCAGCAGTCGCTACAAGAGCAGTTGGTTGTGTAATTATAAAGTTTTGAGTAGTCGAACATAAACTAGCATCTGTTATGGTTACAGTATAACTTCCTGCTGACAATCCTGTGGCGATTGCTCCTGTCCCTCCTGATGGAGACCAGCTATACGTATATGGAGAAATTCCACCGGATGGAGTAACCATAGCAGATCCGTTAGAACCTCCAAAGCAACTCACATTAGTTTGAATACTAGTTGCAGTTATATTAGAAACTGTTAGTGTTCCTGAATTTGAGGTAGCAGAACCTGCACCACTAGCAACACAGCGATATAAATAACCACTCATTCCAGCGGTTGCCGCTGTAATAGCTAAAGTAGTTGTAGTAGCGCCAGAATAAGGATCAGCATTTGAAATATTTGTAAATCCGCTACCTGTATTTACCTGCCATTGGTAGCCAGTAGCATCATTTGCTGAAATAGAAAAGGTAGTATTACTCCCGACACAAATTGTTCTGTTGGGTGGATTAGCTGTAATGGTTGGCGCTGCACCCAGAAAAGCAGCACCTGAAGGCATTGAAAGCGCTGGAGTAGTATTTGAAAGTGTCCAGTTTGCTTGATTCATAACACCAGCTCTTATTGCGGCAGCGTTAGCAAATGGTGCTCCGGTACCATTAAATTTACCTGATGTACCTATACTATTTCCTGCTAAGGTTCCAACATAAAAAGAGCTTGTTCCTCCTACCAGACCTACAGGTATTACAGAAGAGTTTGGTCCGTCGGCACAAGCCAAATCATCCCAGCTAGCCTGAGAAGTCCCAGCACCAGAACTACAATAAAAATAATGCAGTCCCGAGATAAAAGTTACAGTACCGCTTTCAGGAACACCCGAACCACCCTGAAAAGCGATGATCTGATCCCCTACTGTAGATAAAGATAATCCGTTTGTAGGAGTACCCTCGCTTAAAGTAACCATTCCGTTTGCTGTTAATAAAGTGGAGTTTGGATCATAAGTAGAGGCCGTAAGACCTTTTATAATAATTTCTGTACCAACTGGAATAGCTGTTCCTGCTGTCCAAGTTACAGTAGCTTCTGAGAAAGCGGCTGCTTGCCAAACACCACCACCAAAATAACCGCGGTCTGTAAAACTAATTTCTGTACCTGCCGAAATATTGGTAAGAAGCACAAAGGAATAGACATCTCCCGCAGCGGGACTGGGATTGGCATCATATCCTGTGAAGATAATATCTCCAGCGGACAGAGTCGTTTGAGAGTTACCCACGTAACTCTGTAAAAATATCCCCAGAAACAAGGCGATATTTATGAAATTCTTAATTTGAGCGTAAAAATGTTTCATAGTTAAATAGTTAATTTATAAAGAGGTGAATTTTTGTCCATTTTTTATACCAAAAGCGAGCAACTTGTGTCCACTCATAAAACCTTCATCTGTATAAAGAGTATGTATACGAAGCTGTGAATTATTGTAACATTGTATAAGTAATCCCTTGTTTTCATTTATTTCTAAAATAGTCCCCGGGTAATTTGAATGTTCTGTAATATTTTTGGTTGCTGATACTTCAAGAATGCGCATGTTCCATCCGCTACAGTAAGTGTAGGCTCCTTTATTCCAAGGATTACAAGCATTTACTAATGCCTCTATTGATTTTGCATCCTGAGTTTCCCATCGAATGCATACGTCGCTTGCAGCTGCTTTTTTATAGTAATTTGCGACTGTTTCATCTTGAGGCACCCCTTTGAAATTAGTTTGCAAAAGTGCTACTACTTCGGGCACCATTTGCGCTCCCAGATAAGATAAGTTGGTGCAAAGCATTCCGTGAGTGACATTAGTAGCTATTGGTAGCACACGTTTTAGCACTATATTTCCGGTATCAATCCCTTTTTCGATCGAATGAACAGTAATTCCAGTTTCTTGCTTTTGTTGACGAATCGATTCAAAAACAGGATCACAACCACGCATTTCAGGTAAAAGGCCGTAGTGAAAATTATAAAATAAGTTAGGATATTGTTCTATAATTTTTTCGGATAATTTCCAGGGAAACGTCATTGTAAAAACATACTTTACCATACTGCTTTCAAGTAATCCCTGTAGCTGATTTTCTACTTTTTCTTTTTCAAGTACTATGAGATTGACCCCTGATTGACTTGCAAAAGCCGAACAAAAAGACATCACCTCATCGTTACCAACAGGTACTCCAATGGTGTGTAATTTATTCAGTCCATACAAGGTTTGTATCGAAGGAAAAGCCATGCGGTTATTACACAAAATAACGATGTCGCGTTGCATGCTCATGATTCTAGACAAGCATAGGCATTAAACCATGAATTGGACGTTACATTCTGAACCGCTAGAATATGATGTTGCAAACGGCTGCGTTCTTCATCTAGATTTTCGGCTTCTGTAATATCCTCTAACTGACAGTTACCTGTTTCTTTGTTTTTTGCAACTGTGGCGTAATAAATAGGTGCTGAAGAAAAACCGGTAACAGGATTCATATAAACTTTTCCTCTTGGTGAGTGGATCGTAATAGCATCTAGTGATTTTTCATTTGCAGCTTCTATAAATAAAGCAGCTTCCCATCCTAAGAGCGAAAATATATTGGCTTTGTTTTGTCGGATATTCTCCATCGTAGCAACAAAATCTTTATTTTCTTCGCTAACAATTGTTAGTGACCAAGGAATAGAAGAGCTCCAATTATATCCTGGATAAGGTATCTTACTTAGCCAAAATTCTTCTGCTGTAAAACCGCTTCCGTAAATTTTACAGGATATTATACTCTTAAATTTAGATGATTCTCTAAAAAAATCTTCAGCCATATCTCCGCAAAAAGAAGTCAAAAGGGCTGCATCTTTGTTTTCTTCAAGATAACCCGCCAATGGTTCCAAACTAAAATCGGAGCGTTTCAAAGGCGTAATATGATTGTATGTAATAGATCCTCCTTTATCTTCAACCGAAGTTGAATACGTGTAAGGAGGACGATAACCTGCATCGTAAAAAGAACAGGTAAAAGCAAAATCCTGTAGCCCTTCTTCTGCGGCTTTACGAACAATCGCACGGGAACACAAATTACCTTCTAAAGAAATAAAATGAGCGTTTGATAATTTTTGTTGAAAGTTTGGGAAATGATAACCACTATCTAAAACGATCAGTAACTTTCCGGAATTTTCAAAAAGAGGATGAATAAATTCTGCTGTAATAGGATTTATATAAGCAATAATTATATCTGTATTATTGAGTAATAATTGTTCGCAGCAAATATAAATTTCTTCATTTTTGCCGGCCACACCTATATTTGATGATACGATTTCGTGTTTTCCTTCTACTCCTAATTTTTTTAGAGAAGATTTAAAACCATCTATGATATCAAAAGCCATTGAAGGATAGATTACGGAACGCGTTAAGAGTAGAGCTATTTTCATAAACAATAATTAATGATGTTTTACAACAAGGCAAATAACTTATTGGAAACATCCAATGGGTATATAAAATTAGTTTCTTGAAGGAAAAATTCCCATCAGGCATATTATATAATTCATCCCTAAATACGGCTGCTGAACAGGTATTGGCTGATTGCCTCCATTTATACCGATGGTAATTGATGCATTTATAGGTCTTAAAGAAGTATCAGGTGTTTTTGTAGAATAAAGACCTGCTAAAGCCGCCAAACTATTTCCTGTCGGAGATCCGTTATCTCCCTCGTCTGAATAAGCCAAAATAGTATAAGAACCAGTTCCCACATGGGTATGTGATGGCAAGTTTGCAAGAGTTGCCGTTACATTATTAGCCCCTGAAATTTCACCCAATTGATATTGATCGACAGTTCCTACGCCTGTACCCATTGGAACTCGACCTCGCAAATCAGGCAGTGCAAATGTTTGTACACCATTACCGCCATAGGTTGTTCCTAAAAGACTAAATAGAGCTTGGTTGGTATTTATAGCAAGTAGTTGTCCTGCACAAAACGCCCAATATTTAGGCTCGAAATTGGGAGCAAATAAGCGAATTTCTGACATTGTTCCTTCCATGATTAATGTTTTTAAGTTTAGTTTCTAGTTGGATAAATACCCTCAACGCAAATAATATAATTTGCAGCTGTATAAGGTTGTATAATACTAAATGGCATACCCTGACCCGCAGCTGCCAGATTTACAGTTGAAGTTTCGGGTTTTAAACTGGTATCTGCTGTCTCGGTGGAGTACGCTCCTGTTAAACCAGCTAATTCGGCATTGGTTGGAGAACCCAAACTATCTGGTTGACTGTAAGCTGGAATTGAAATGCTACCTGTTCCAAAATGAGAGTGTGCGGGCATTTGATTACTGGACATTACAGCAGTTTCTGAACCCCCAACCTGACCCAAAATCATTTGCGGTAGACCAGGCCCTTGTCCCGTACCAACTGGAATGCGGCTGCGAAGATCAGGAACCTGAAATGTTAGTACTCCGTCGCCCCCATAAGTAGTGCCAATTAGAGTATATAGCGCTTCATTTTCTGAAATACTCAATGTGCTGCCATTACAAAATGACCAATATAATGGTGCGAAATTACCACCAAAAATGCGGATTTCCCCTACAGTTCCTTCCATAATAATGTTTTAAAGTTTATGATGTATTTGTATGTGAGTACTACTGGCGAGAAGGAAATATTCCATACAGGCAAATAATATAATTCAAACCAATTGAAGGTTGATTAATAGGTAGCGGCTGGTTATTTCCAGTTGCACTAACTACCACATTAAATGGAGTTGTTTTCATTGAGGTATCTCCTGCAACTGAACTATACATGGTAGATTTTGCCGCTAAAACATTTCCAGTAGGACTATTTGAATCTCCCGCGTCTGAATAGGCATGAATTACAACATTACTTACACAAGCATGTGTATGCGGAGCAAGCTGATTGTTGTTTAGTGAGACACTATTAAAACCTGATTTTTGACCTAAGGCATAATAAGACAGACCAGATCCTTGTCCTTGTCCAGCCCCTAAAGCGGTACGTCCTTTAAGATCCGGTAAAGCAAATGTGTTTTGCCCATCACCGCCATAATTAGTTCCTAAAATAGAAAAGAGAGCAGTATTGCTTCTTATTTGAATAAGTGACCCATCACAATACGACCAATTTTTAGGTGCAAATGTTGCTGCGAAAAGACGAATTTCTCCTATAGTTCCCTCCATATTTATTTTTTTAAATATTTACATTAATTTTATTAAAACTAATTTTTGTAACCTTATTTTTATTAAATATATTTTAATTTCTTTTTTACAGAACAAATCTAAGTGAAATAAGCGGTCTAAAAGCAGGTATAAATACCTGTTTTTTTATGTAATGATTGTAATTTTGTCTAAAGATTTAATAAATGTTTTTGCTAATTTAACTAATATTTTGTTAAATAATGATCAATTCGTTAAATTTATATTTTTTAGTGGTGTGAAAAATTAAAAAATGTAGCTTTTTACAGCTCAAAAAAGAAATCTCTTTCCTAAAAAAGGAATAACCCCCTATATTTGCCAAAAAAGATTTTAATCCATGCACCGCCATTTCATCATTCACAAGCCTTATGGCTATTTAAGTCAGTTTATCTATGAACTC
>NZ_QKNZ01000110.1:0-8890 GCF_014156605.1 Flavobacterium sp. SOK18b | reverse complement strand
CAATAAATTCTATTAAAATAATTAATTAAAAAAATTTTACACCTATATATAATCAAAAAAAAAAAAACGTTTTTTTAAGACAAAAAAATTGACAATTATAAATAGGCTTGAGCTCGTCTTTTCCGTTTTTGATTTAGAAAATGACCTCCGAGCTTATGAAAATTTATTTTTGGTCAAGAGTACACTCAAAAAGATTTTTAAAATGATTCAGGATTTTTTCTTTTACTTCTTTTTCATTTACCCAATCTACTCCTAGCTCTACGTTTAAGGAGGTCACAGCTTTTCCTTTTATACCACACGGAATAATATTGTCAAAATATCCTAAGTCCACATTTACATTCAATGCAAACCCATGCATGGTAACCCAACGCGATGCCCGAACTCCCATGGCACATATTTTTCTGGCAAATGGTGTTCCTACACCAAGCCAAACACCAGTCTCTCCTTCGCTACGGCCGCAGGCAACACCATATTCTTGTAGTGTAAGAATAATTGACTCTTCTAATAAACGAAGGTACTTATGAATGTCTGTGAAAAAATTTTCTAAATCGATAATTGGGTAGCCTACTATTTGTCCTGGTCCGTGATAGGTAATGTCACCGCCTCTATTAATTTTATAAAAAGTAGCACCTTTGGCTTCCAGTTGCTTTTCAGATAAAAGCAAGTTAGTCAAGTCACCACTTTTACCAAGTGTATATACATGCGGATGCTCTACAAAAAGAAAATAATTAGGTGTTGCCAATTCAAGTTCCTCTCGACGATTCTGAATTTTTAAATCTACAATACCCTTGAACAATTCTTCCTGGTATTCCCAAGTTGCTTTGTAATCTTTATTTCCTAGATCTTGAAGTTGGATTTTTTTATTCATTTTATTTAATTTTCAAACAGCACTTTAAATCCTAGTTGATCACTATTCGCTTTTAAGTTTTCTATAGGAATCTCAACCACAAAGCTTTTTTTATCCTCTGAAATCTTAGCGTCCTTTAATGAGATGCTTTTTATCTTTTTTGGGAAATGATATTCTAAAGAATATTTACATTCCTTAAACATATCCTCCATTTTTTTTGAGAATTCATCATCAGCTTCTTTTTTAGCACTCTTTTTTTTATTTTTAGAAGTAGACACTGCATTTTTTATTTCTTTATTATTTTTATCTAATACTTTCTTTTCAAAACTAGCACCATCATAAGCAAACGAAGTTCTAAAATCATTCTCGTCCTCTGATTTTTTAGAAACCTTACCTCCTAACCTTTTATCTGATAATGATAATACCTCAGCACTTTTTAGAGGAGACACCATATTTTTCAAGCTATCTAAAGACGCAAAATCAAATGCCATATTGTATTCAAACAGCTGTTTTTCTTCATTGACTTTTAAATTAATTTTAAAATCCTCAAGCAATTTTAACTGTTCTTTTTCTACCATAGAGAGTTTACCAATGCTGTCACTCATTTTCGCAAACATTTCCTTGAATGTAAAAACGGTATCTACATTTTTAGAAACTTTTGCAGAGTCACTTTTTGGTCCTCCCATTTTTAATAAAGCAGCCATATCAAATCCATACGAAAATGTTCCTGAACCGTTTTCATTTATTACCATTTTCTCTTTTATGGTACAACTCACTATTGAAATGAGAATCAAAAGAAATACTACTATTCTTTTCATATTATTTTTTTTCAAAGATACAAACTCTTTACAAAAGAATCCGAACTCATTATTACTCCAAAACCACCTCTAAGTTAGTACTGTCTGGATTGTATAGACAATCTGTGATTTTAAAATCTAATTGCAATGATTTTTGATCAGAACTAATTTTAGCATTTGGGTTTGAAACCGATTTTATTTTTAATGGAAACTGGTATTTGAGCACAAAATTTTCTACAAGTTTTAATGAAGCGTAATATTTTTTGTTAGCCTCTACTCTTGCTTGTTCCGTTTTAAGTCTTTCTGGATCTGTGATTTTAACAATCCGTTTGAAAATTTTACCATCATAACTGTATTGTACACTAAAGTAATGTTCCTCGGCAGCCAATGCGTAATTATGAATAATATCACTTACATAATTTTCGGTTTTTAAAAGGTCGGCCACTTCTTCAACTACCTTAAATTCTTGCGTAAAAGTAGTTTTGAAATGCTTCTCGATTGAACTCTTTTTTATATGAACCGTTACTGGATTGAATTTTCCGAAAACCTCTTTTTCAAATTTTGTTAGTCTCGAAAAAGTTTCTTGGTTTTTCGCGATGACATCCTTAAAAACATAGGTAGTATCTTGGTATTCTTCTTCTTTAGAATATTCCTCTCCCACTAACAATTGATAGCTTTGCTCATCTCTTAAAACTTCTTGAGTTATTTTACCCGATCCGTCGCCATTTATAGTAAGTGTTTCGGTAATTTGACAACTTGTCAATAAAATGAGGCTTATTAAACCTAAGAATTTTTTCATAAGAGCTACGTTGATAAAATTGAAAGCAAATATACATGAATTATACTACTTTTAGACTGCTGAAAAAATATATTTTCTAGTATTGCCCTGATAGTAGCGGCATCCTTTTTTTCTTGTTTTTACAAGAAAATAAGATAGAGCGAATAGCAGGAATAGGCGTCAATTGAAAGGTTATTGTGTGCATCAAAAAAGAAAAAAAAGGGGCCTTGATAAACTTTAATTTTTAAAACTTAAATAGTATATTTGCAGACTTAAAAACAGCATATAATGGCATTATCTGAACAAGAAATATTACGTAGAGAGGCTCTCACAGAATTGCGAAACCTAGGCATTGAGCCTTATCCTGCAGCAGAATTTGTTACAACAGTTTACTCAAGTGAAATCCTTGCTGACTTTGAAAAGTACGAAGGCAAAGAGGTAGTTTTAGCAGGTAGATTGATGGGAAAACGCATTATGGGGAAAGCTTCATTTGCTGAATTGAAAGATGCCGAAGGACGTATACAAGTATATATTTCTCGTGATGATATTTCAAATGATGAGGAGAAAACGATGTACAATGTTGTTTTCAAAAAATTATTGGATATTGGAGATTTTATTGGTGTGCGCGGTACGGTTTTTAAGACTCAAGTAGGTGAAATATCAGTGCATGTTCATGAACTTAGTGTTCTATCTAAAGCTCTAAAACCATTACCAGTTGTAAAAACAGATGCTGACGGAAAAACACACGATGCCTTTGCAGATCCTGAACAAAGATACCGCAGACGTTATGTTGATTTGACGGTTAATGATCATGTAAAAGCTACTTTTATTAAGAGAACTAAATTGTTTAACGCTATGCGTTCTTTTTTTAATGACAAAGGATACCTTGAGGTTGAAACTCCTGTTTTACAGCCTATTCCTGGTGGTGCTGCGGCTAGACCGTTTATTACACACCACAACTCACTTGATATTCCGCTTTACATGCGTATTGCAAATGAATTGTATTTAAAAAGATTGATTGTAGGTGGATTTGATGGGGTTTATGAATTCTCAAAAAACTTTCGTAACGAAGGAATGGACAGAACGCACAACCCGGAATTTACCGCTATGGAAATATATGTAGCCTACAAAGACTACAACTGGATGATGAAATTTACCGAAAACCTACTAGAGCATTGTGCCATAGCGGTTAACGGAACTAGCGAAGCTACTTTTGGCGAACATACGGTAAATTTTAAAGCGCCTTATGCACGTGTTACCATGACGGATTCTATCAAGCATTTTACCGGTTTTGATATTTCTGGTAAAAACGAAGCCGAATTGTTTGAAGCAGCTAGAGGCATGGGCATTGATGTAGACAAAACCATGGGGAAAGGAAAACTTATTGATGAAATTTTTGGCGCTAAATGCGAAGGAAACTACATTCAACCTACGTTTATTACTGATTATCCAAAAGAAATGTCTCCGCTTTGTAAACAACACCGTGATAATCCAGAACTTACAGAACGTTTTGAATTAATGGTTTGTGGTAAAGAAGTTGCCAATGCCTATTCTGAATTGAATGACCCTATTGATCAAAGAGAGCGTTTTGAGGACCAAATGCGCTTAGCAGAAAAAGGTGATGACGAAGCGAACGGTACTATTGATGAAGATTTCTTGAGAGCACTGGAATATGGTATGCCTCCTACATCTGGATTAGGAATTGGAATGGATCGTTTAATGATGTTCTTGACCAATAATTCATCTATTCAAGAAGTATTGTTGTTTCCACAAATGCGTCCTGAGAAAAAACAAGTTAAAATTGAGCTTGAAGAAGACGAAAAATTAATTGTAACACTTTTACAAGTAAATAACAATCAAATGGAATTTGGTTTGTTGAAAATCCAATCTCAATTGAGTGGTAAAAAATGGGATAAAGCCATGAAAAACCTTTCTTCATTAGGGATGACCGAAGTTGTAGTTGATGGTGATGTAAAATCTTGTAGATTAAAAGAATAAGTCTGTTCTAAAACTATATTTATAAAAAAAGAGCTTCAATTGAAGCTCTTTTTTTTTGTTTTTAAAATAAACTTGAAAATTTCAAGCCTGTTTTTATTACGCTGTCACTAATTTTGGAATCTCAATAGCAATTAGTGCGACTTTACAAATATTAAGTTGACTCTGAATCTGACATTTGGCGCTTTCGAAAAATGGAGTTTTTGAAAATAAATCTTCATAGTATTCAATCCCTTCTAGCAAATTATTTTTGAACGAATTCCATTTTTTAATTTGTCCCAAAGTTATTTCTTCGGTAACCGCTGAAATTTCATTTTTCAGATAATCCAAATACATTTTTAACTCCTTCACAAATAGATTTGGACGATCAGTAACCGTCAATACAGAAGCGTTTCCGTAAATATGCTGTACCATTTTAGACAGCGATACTTCTTGATCAAAATACGCCATATTGGGTCCTGGACAAATGATTACGCCTTGTGCCTGCCCTTTTATCTTAATGTCATTTTCAAGATACGACGCATTTGCTAAACCCACACAAAGACAGGCTTTCTCCGTAATGCTATTTTTCTTTTTTTCGAAAACTTCTGCTGGTAAAATATCTTTTTCGAGTAGCAATTCTTCTAGTTTTAAATCTTGGTATTTCTTAGAAGATGTACAAATTCCTTTCGCATCGTATTCTTTGCTTAACGCCAAAAATCGTTTTGGACACGAACTTCCTGCTTTGCTTTCCTCAATTCGTTTCAATTTTAATTTTTCATTCGTCGTTCCTCGCAACGTATTGAAAGGAATTCCCAACGGCGAAATATGACTTAAATATAAATCATCTTCCTTGGCTCTAGCCAATAGCGCTCTGGTGTGTGTATCAACCGAAGTGGCTTCAGGAACCAATAAAAACGGGGAACCCCAACCCACAGAATCAATTTCATAATGTTCCAACAGGAAATCATGTTCTTCAGCAGTCCCTACGCCGCCTTGAACCGTGATTTTTAAATCCAAAGGTTGTTCCGGAACATGCATTTCTTTTTGCCCCAACGCTTTCACCATCAACTCATGAGCAGATTGAATCAATTGCTCTTTTTTCTGTTTGAATTCTTCCAGAATAGGTCCCAACAAATAGCCTTCGGTAGCAAAAGCATGTCCACCACAATTCAGTCCTGATTCGATTCGATATTCAGAAACCCAAAGTCCTTTTTTAGCCAAAAAATTCCCTTGAATCATAGCAGAACGAAAGTCACTCACTTTTAGTGTAATTTTCTTTTTCGGTGCATTATTTTTATCTGGAAAGAAAGCCGAAAAACTTTCGAAATAGCTGTATAATCTTGGATTCATACCAGCCGATAAAACAACCGAAGATTCTAACGTACTGTTCACAAACCCGCGAAGTGCAGCATGTGCATCATTAAAAGCAATTGGCAATTGTTCGTCTTTGATAAAATTGTCCTTATCTAATTTGGTCATAATATTAACATCAATATCACCTGGGAAAAGATTTTTCTCCAGATAATTTTTGATATTTTCTTTAAAAGCAAAACCGTCCTGCATCAAGTTTTGTAGACCCGCTTTAATCGTTGATTTGTTAGGAAGCATGGCGATATAATTTTCCAAAGCTGATTTACTTTCGGATAATTCCGTTTTGAAATTTTCGAATTTTTGCTTCACGATTTTGTCTACCAAATTCAGATAAGAAGAAATACGTTCTGCCCGATAGTCATGTATTTTTTGGGTTATTTCCTGACACGGTAAATCGAATTTCTTACTGTAAAAAGCATTCATTTTTTCGATAAGTTCATCATCCATAATTGAAATCACGGAGGAAATTCCATACTTAGCCACTCGTATCGGGCTATCAATCGTATAAGCAAGTCCCATAACTGGGATATGAAAGGTATGAAGTGGTTTACGTGTAGTCATGCTAAAATGAGTTTTATATATAAACCACAAAAATCGCGAAAGAAAACCGTTTAAAAACTGATAAATATCATGCTTTCAATGCTATAAACAGCATTTATTTTGTGCTATTTAGAAAAACAAAACAACATCAACTATACATTTTGTTAGTTCAAGTAAAAAGTGTAACAGATGCATTAAAAACACTTGCAGTTAGCTGACGTATTTTTCGAAGCAGACACGAAAGTTAAATATGCCTTAAAAATCATACGTAAATAAGTTTAATTTCTACTTTTACTGGAAAAAATAGATATGAAAAAAATTACAACAACATTATTTGCATTATGCGCATTTGCATTTGCAAATGGACAAGCAAAAGACGGTCAGCTCTTAAAAGGAAAGTGGCTTATTGAAGCCAATACAGGTTTTGGTAACAACGTAGGTTCTACAGCTTTATATTTTAGCAATACTAATGGTGTAAACGCCTTTAACATTGGCGCTGAAGGTGGCTATTTTATAAAAGACAACCTAGCTTTAAAGTTAGGATTGGGTTATGGAGAAATAGATGGTGTAGGTGAACCAATTGCCTATAAAGTTGGTGCTAAATATTATATCAAAGGCATGATTCCTGTAGAACTGTCCTATAACGGTATAGGCTTTGGTGAACCTGATTTAAATCCTACCTACGTAGGAACACAAATAGGCTATGCACTATTTTTAGGAAAAAATGTGAGTATTGAACCTGGAGTACGATATAATTTTGCAACACACAAGCAGTTTTATGACAATACGTTCCAGTTAAACATTGGTTTTGCATTGCATTTTTAAAATAAAAAGTAATCAAAAAAACAAGCCGACTCCCTGCAAGGAGTCGGCTTACTAATTCAAAACAAAACTAACTAAATATTAAAAACCTAAACCTACAGCCATTGCAGTAGCTTGAACATTTACATCTGTGATTTTTGTGGCAGCTCCTGTAGTAAGATTGATGCTGTATACAGAGGTAACGTTATTTACTTTAAGCAATGCAAATGCTGTTGCACTATTTCCTCCAATATCAAATCCACTATCAGCATCTACATTAATTCCTAAACTTCCTATGGATACAAGAGTTCCGTTGTTAGGTGGATCTTGACGGAAAAGAGTATCTGTTTGTGAGTCTATTACAAATAAAACCGTTGTTGTTGCACCCGCTATATTATTTGTGTAAGCACCTGCAGTAACAGCTGGAGTTCCTGGATTTAAATTTCCATCAACTGCTACAACCGTTCCTAAATCTGGATGTAAACGTAAATTTTGACCTGTATTACTTACTAAACGTATTCTATCAACAGTAGGATTAAAATCAAAACCAAAAGCAGTCCCTATTAACGCACTTCCAAATGTAGAACCTACAACAGTTAAGGCACCGTTTGCTGTATTCACTGTAAAAAGTCTACTTTGATTTGATACAGCATACAATCCACCATTTGCAGGTCTAAAATCAAGTCCTACGATAGATTCATTTGTTGCTAAACCTGTTAGAGCAACTGAATTATTAGTACCAGTTGTTGGGTTAAAACGAAACAACATATTAGTACTTGTTGTAGCATAAGCAATAGGATTTGTTTTAAAAGCAATACTAATCACCGAATTTGCAAATTTACCAACATCAACTGCTTTACCTGTAGCTAAATCAATAGTGAATAATGTAGATAGATTAGCATTGTTGGTAACCGCTAATGCGGTAGAGTTATCAGGTAAAATGTCCATATCTCCTACCCCCTGAAAGTTAACGCCTAGATCCCCCACAACTTGCAGAGTCCCATCATTAGGAGGATTTTGCAAATATAATTTATCCTGCTCAAAATCAACATCATACAACATGGTTGTTGTAGCGCCCGCCATACTGTTAGTGTATGCAATGGCACCAATTTTTGCATTTGTACCGCCATTTATAACGCCATCGGTAGTAACTACTGTTCCTAACTCAGGGTGCAATCTTAAATTTTGACCAGAATCTGTAACCAATCTAATCCTATCTACAGTTGGATTAAAATCAATTGATGCATTAGCTGATGCAATTACAGGCGCAAAAGAAGTAGCGCCAATTGCAGTTGCTACCCCACTTTTTTCATTGATAAAATACAACCGACTTGACGAACCCAATCCGTACAATTGTCCCGTTGCTGGTCTATAATCAATACTCACAATATTTTCTGAGGTGGGTAATCCAACAATTGCCACACTAGAAGTCGAAGTAGATAGATTGCGCGCGTTATACGTAAGAATGGTGTTATTACTCGTTAAAGCTGTAAAATTAACATCAGGAGCAACTGCTGCTACCATCATATCATTTGAATCATCGTCATTACATGAAATTGCTGTAAGGGACAAAAATGCTACTCCTAGTAAGGAAGCAAAACCTAAATTAAGTTGTTTCTTTTTCATCGTTTTATATATTTAGTTATTTAGTTATGTCTTTATGTACGACAAGAAGTATAATTTGGTTTTCTTGATCTAAAAATTATTATAAATTACTGTAAATGAACACCAACTTGATTTTTTGCTTGGAGTAAAACATAACAATCATTACAATAATAT